>JBEQCC010000496.1:0-3071 GCA_041639455.1 Pelosinus sp.
GCTATTTTGATCCCTGCGGTAACGGTGTTATTTGGCAGCGCTGTCTCTGTGATTACTGATGCAGGTCTTGCTGGTCTTAACAATGCTGGACCTCATGGTTTAAGTGAGATATTATATGCCTTTGCTCCTGCTGCAGGTAATAATGGGAGTGCTTTTGCCGGCTTAAGTGCCAATACCTTATATTACAATCTTATGATAGCCACGAGTATTTTGATCGGACGATTTGGTGTAATCATACCCGTCTTAGTCATTGCTGGCAGCTTGGCAGAAAAAAGAGTATCACCTCCCGGACCTGGGACTTTTCCAACAACAGGACCATTGTTTGTTTTATTGTTAGCTGGAATTGTCGTCATGGTAGGAGCGCTGACCTTTTTGCCCGCACTATCACTAGGACCCATTATTGAACATTTATTAATGCTGCAGGGTATGACTTTTTAACAAGGAGGAAAAAGCTATGAGTACAAATTCAAATGGTTTTAATAAAAAGATTCTGCTAACAGCCTGCCGGGAAGCCTTATATAAATTGAATCCCAAAGTGCAGGTGAGAAATCCAGTCATGTTTATGGTATTGATTGGCTCTTTATTAACAACTGGATTTCTGTTTCGTGATGTATTTCAAGGACGTGCAGAGAATATCGCTTTTGCTTTGCAAATCACAGTGTGGCTTTGGTTTACGGTATTGTTTTCCAATTTTGCCGAGGCGATTGCAGAAGGTAGGGGGAAAGCTCAGGCTCAGGCACTAAGGCAGACCCGCACACAGACACAAGCCAAAAAAATAATTAATAATAAACCCCAGGTGGTTGATGCTGCTAGTTTAAGAAAAGGCGATGTAGTGCTAGTTGAACCTGGTGGCATTATCCCCAGTGATGGAGATGTTATTGAAGGTATGGCGACAGTGGATGAAAGTGCGGTAACCGGTGAATCGGCTCCTGTCATTCGTGAGTCGGGCGGCGATAAATCTTCCGTTACAGGGGGTACTCGGGTATTATCGGACTGGATTAAGGTTGTAGTGACTGCAAATCCAGGGGAGACCTTTCTGGATCGTATGATTTCCTTGGTTGAAGGGGCAAAACGCCAGAAAACCCCCAATGAAATTGCTTTAACTATTTTACTGGTTGGCTTAACCATTGTGTTTTTAGCAGCTGTGGTGACATTATATCCATATGCCAGTTACTCAGGAGTCAGTATTTCCATTACGGTTCTAGTAGCTTTACTGGTATGTTTGATTCCGACGACAATCGGCGGTTTATTAAGTGCCATTGGCATCGCGGGTATGGATCGGTTATTGAAACGTAATGTGCTGGCTATGTCTGGAAGAGCGGTAGAAGCGGCTGGAGATGTGGATGTGCTATTGCTGGATAAAACAGGTACAATTACCTTAGGTAACCGTATGGCTGCCGAATTTATTCCTGCTGCAGGCGTTTCTATGGAGACGTTAGCAGATGCAGCACAGATGGCTTCCTTAGCGGATGAAACACCGGAAGGTCGCAGTATTGTGGTATTAGCCAAGCAAAAATACAATTTACGAGAACGAGATTTAACGAAATTAGAAGCGGAGTTTATTCCTTTTAGCGCTCACACACGTATGAGCGGGGCAAATCTAAAAGATAAGGTAATACGCAAAGGTTCTGTGGATGCGATTCAAAAATATGTCAGAGAAAGGGGAAGTGAATTGCCTGAAAATGTTAAGCTTTCCTGTGAAAGTATTGCCAAAAGCGGTGGTACACCTTTGGTCGTAGCGGAAGATTGTAAGGTGCTTGGAACGGTTCATTTAAAAGACGTCATTAAAGGCGGCATTAAAGAGCGGTTTAAAGAACTTAGGCAAATGGGTATTAAAACCGTTATGATTACAGGGGATAATCCTTTGACAGCCGCTGCTATTGCTGCGGAAGCCGGTGTGGATGATTTTATGGCAGAGGCTACTCCGGAAGGGAAGTTGGTTCTGATTCGAGAGTATCAGGAGAAAGGCATGCTGGTAGCCATGACTGGAGATGGCACCAATGATGCTCCGGCTTTGGCCCAAGCAGATGTGGGAGTAGCTATGAATAGTGGCACACAGGCAGCGAAAGAGGCAGGTAACATGGTGGATCTTGATAGTAATCCTACGAAGTTGATAGAAATAGTGGAAATTGGTAAACAGCTATTGATGACGAGAGGTTCCTTGACTACGTTTAGTATTGCGAATGATGTTGCCAAGTATTTTGCGATCATTCCTGCACTATTTTCTGTTGCTTATCCAGCATTCAGTGTATTTAATATTATGAGATTAACTACGCCGGAAAGTGCCATTTTAAGCGCTGTAATCTTTAATGCTTTGATTATTATTGGTTTGGTGCCTTTAGCGCTGCGTGGTGTAAGGTATCAACCTCTAGGTGCAGATGTAATTTTACGTCGAAACTTGATTATCTACGGTTTTGGTGGTCTGGCAGCACCTTTCCTTGGTATTAAGTTGATTGATATACTGCTGGTTGCTTTGCATTTAGTATGACAAAGTAAAATGTGGCGAAAGGAAGTTGAAGTATTATGTGGAAACAAACAATAAGCGCTTTGCGCTTACTAATAGTATTGACGGTTCTTACTGGTATAGCGTATCCTTTGGCTATGACAGGGGTGGCACAGGCTGTTTTTCCTAAGCAAGCCAATGGTTCACTGGTTTATGTAAATGACAAAGCCGTTGGTTCTATACTGCTGGGGCAGAATTTTACAACAGCAAAGTATTTTCATGGTCGTCCATCCTCAGCGGGTGCAGATGGATATGATGCTGCGGGATCATCAGGATCAAACTTGGGGCCGACAAGTAAAAAGTTAGAGGATACGCTAAAGAGTAATATTGAGAAAATTCGCAATGAAAATCAGGTGGCTGAAAGTTTTCCAATACCCTCTGATTTAGTCACGGCATCCGCTAGTGGTCTTGATCCTGATATATCACCAGAATCAGCCTATTTGCAGGTCAAGCGTATTGCTAATGAGCGGGGAATAACGGAAAATGAGATAAGAGAACTTGTGACCAGTCATATACAAAACAGACAATTTGGTCTCTTAGGTACAGAACGGGTGAACGTCCTGGCGCT
>JBEQCC010000497.1:0-3064 GCA_041639455.1 Pelosinus sp.
CTCATTTGCACTCCTTGCTGCTTCGTGCAAATAACCACTGCACCAATGGAAGTCCCCTCTACAATAATCGGTGCAATCACTTCAGCAGTAAATTTCGATACCTCTTCTTCTTCACCAGAGTCAATTATCGAACCTTTAGAACCTTTGGATTCTGCAAGATTGTTCAATAAAACCGCTTTACGATCTTCCATAACTTTTTCCAGAGCTGATCCTAACGGTTTATTCATAAACTCCTTCTTTGAAGAACCAGCGACAGCAACTATCGTATCTCTGTCCGCTATTAAAATGATATGGCCGACTGCTTCATATAACGAATCGGCATATTCCTTTGCAAAATCACCTAGTTCGCTTACTGGAGAATATTTCTTTAAGATCACTTCCCCTTCTCGATCAACATATATCTCCAATGGATCACCTTCGCGAATCCTAAGTGTTCGCCTAATTTCTTTAGGTATTACAACTCTGCCTAAGTCATCAATTCTTCTTACAATTCCAGTGGCTTTCACCAGTATCCCCCCTTTTCTACAGTTTTTGACATCTGATTTCAGTGATAGTATATATCTTACGAGACATTTTTATTCACACACATGATGTCTAAAAAATTCCAAAAACAGGTATATTTTACAAAAATACCTTTACATGCAGGGATCTTAGAATTACCGCCTCTTTAACTTCTTAAGAAACCAAAGTTGTAAACACTTTAACTAACCAATTCAGTAATTTATCATTGCTAATTTGTACGATCTTAAGCCGAATACCCTCAGGATAAATCATAACACGAGCAGGAAATGCTTCTTTCAATGCCATGATCTGCTCAGGTTTTACATTTGGCTTATCAATAAATGCTACTTCTATATAATTGGGCTGCTGAATAACAGAACGAATACCAATGGCCCTGGAGAAATTTTTAATTTTCACCACTTCGAGTAAATTTAATACACAACTAGGCGGTTCCCCAAAACGATCAATTAATTCATCCACAAGATCGGAAATATGTTTTTCACTTCTGCAGGCAGCAATCCGCTGATATATTTCAATTTTATGCATGGCGTCACTAATATAGTCGCCACTTATATAGGCGTCTACATTAAATTCCAGCACAGGTTCAACAGGCGTTTCTAATGTCTGCCCTGTCTTTAACTGCTGTACGGCTTCATCCAATAAACGGCAGTACATTTCAAAACCTACGCTTACAATATGCCCGTGCTGCTGAGAACCTAATAAATTACCAGCTCCCCTGATTTCTAAATCACGCATAGCAATTTTAAAACCGGCTCCTAATTCTGCAAATTCTTTTATTGCCTGCAGCCGTTTTTCTGCAACCTCTGTCAGTACTTTATCTTGACGGTAGGTAAAATAAGCAAAAGCCATTCGATGGGATCGTCCCACCCGCCCTCGCATTTGATATAACTGAGACAAACCGAAATGATCCGCATCGTATACAATAATCGTATTTGCATTTGGCACATCAAGACCATTTTCAATGATACTTGTACATAATAATACATCATCAGTGCCTTCATAAAAATCAAGCATAGCTTGTTCTAACATTTCTTCCGGCATTTGTCCATGAGCTACACGAATTTTAGCATCAGGCAGCATATCTGCCAAGCGGCGATGCATTTTATCTATAGTCTGTACTCGATTATAGACAAAGTATACCTGCCCGCCTCGCTTTAACTCCCGCTTAATTGCATCCCGCATCACCTCTTCATTGTATTCTACTACATAGCTTTGGACTGGGAATCGTTCTTCTGGCGGAGTTTCAATAATACTCATATCTCTTGCACCGACTAATGACATATGCAAGGTACGAGGAATTGGAGTCGCACTCAATGTCAATACATCAATCCCCGCACTCCATTTTTTTAATTTTTCCTTCTGTTTTACACCAAAGCGCTGTTCTTCATCGACAATCAGCAATCCGATATTTTTAAATATAACATCGGATTGCAAAATGCGATGGGTACCAATTAATACATCCACCTGCCCACTGACCAATGCCTCTACAGTAGCCCGCTGCTCTCTTGCATTCCTAAAACGGCTGATTACATCTACGACTGGACCAAAACCGGCAAACCTGGCACTAATTGTTTGATAGTGCTGTTGAGCTAACACAGTCGTCGGTACAAGTATCGCAACCTGCTTACCGCCCATGACTGCTTTATAAGCAGCGCGAATAGCCACCTCCGTTTTGCCAAATCCCACATCACCGCATAATAAACGATCCATAGGCTGACTTTTTTCCATATCGCTCTTAATTTCGATAATAGCACTGAGCTGATCAGGTGTTTCCTCATAAGGAAAGGCATCCTCAAACTCTTTTTGCCAAGGCGTATCAGGATCAAAGGCAAAACCGGATGCAACCTTTCTTTGTGCATAGATCTCCAATAATTCTTTCGCCATGTCTGCGACTGCTTTTTCAGCTTTCCCCTTAGCCTTTAACCAATCGCTGCCACCCATTTTATTTAAACGAGGTGCATCGCCTTCAGAGCCAATATACTTTTGCAGTAAATGTACCTGATCCGTGGGAACATAGAGTTTATCTTCCCCCGCATAGCGAATATGCAGATAATCCTTATGTACGTTTCCTACAATCAGAGTTTCAACTCCTACATATTTGCCAATTCCGTGATTGATATGAACTACATAATCGCCAATCTTAATATCACGAAAATAAGCGATTTGTTGACCTTTTCCTACTCTGGGACGAGGTTTTTTCTTCTGGCGGCCCATAATATCTTTTTCTGCAATTACCAGCAGATGGGCTTGAGGCAATTCAAAGCCTGCTGAGAGTAGTCCAACTGTAATTAATACAGTACCTTCGGTCAACGTATGGATGACATCAGAAAAAACGGCAGAAATACCGTCCTCCGCCAAGGTATGTTGCAAAGATACAGCCTTTTCCTGGTTAGACATAAAAATAATAGGGTAGGACTTATGCTCCTGGCAATTTTTCAATTCCGCTATCAGCATATCCATTTGACGATGAAAAGGCACAATGCCTTTGGCTGTAATACTAATAATTTCATCAGGCTGGGTATAAGGAATCTTTTGCAGCATT
>JBEQCC010000498.1:0-3061 GCA_041639455.1 Pelosinus sp.
GTATGGGCGAATCCTCTACCCAGCGTATGGAGCAGATGGAAAAGATAAGGAATCTTCAGGAGAAAACAGGAGGTTTTCGCGCCTTTATTATTTGGTCCTATCAACCTGGCAATACAGAGATGGGTGGGGAAAAAGTATCTACTTGGGACTATTTAAAGACATTGTCTGTAGCTAGATTGTATTTCCACAATATCAAACACATTCAAGGTTCCTGGGTGACCCAAGGACAGAATATTGTGCAATTGACATTAGCTTTTGTCGCTAATGATTTAGGCAGTATTATGCTAGAGGAAAATGTGGTCAAAGCTGCAGGGACATCTTTTCAAATGTCAATTGAAAAGATGGTAACTCTCATTGGTGAAACCGGCAAACAGCCAGCGCAGCGTGATACGCAGTATAATATAATACGAACCTTTGAGTAAGATATTTTAGGGTAGTAATAAAAATCTATATGTATTGGTAATACAAAATCCCAATACATAGTAAGGATGGTTATTGTGGATATACAGGCGGACTATGCAGTAATTGGCGGATCAGGAACCTTATCGAGTAATTTTCCTTTAGGATGCAGTGAGCAAGGTGTAGTAATGATCGATGATCATGTACAGTTTGCTACGCCCTATGGACTCAGCCCTATCTTTTCCTTATTTAGCGTGGATGACTGTCAAGTGATCACCTGCAAAATGCATGGCTGGCGCAGCGGGATAAGTCGGGCGGATGCTTCCAGGCAAATTTTTTGGGTATTTCGTAAGGTAGGTGTAAAGCGTATCATTAGCGAAGGTGGTGTAGGTACTGCAAACCACCTATTAGATCCTCGTGATTTTGTAATACCAGATGATTATCTTGATCTATCTGTGCGTAAAGATGTGGAGCTGGATGGCAAATATCTACTCATCATGAGAGAAGCATTGTGCGCTGAAGTGCGCAGTACGTTAGTCAAAGCTACTCGCAAACATTATGACGGTCGGATTTTTACTCGGGGTATTTATGCAAATACTGATGGTCGTCACTTTGAAAGCCCGGCAGAGGTTGCGATGATGAAAGGACATGCTGATATTATTGGTCAGAGTATCTGCCCGGAGGTGTATTTGGCAAGGGAAATTGGGGCATGTTATGCAGGACTTTACTTTGTAGTCAATTATGGTGAAGGATTGGTCAAAGAATGGTCACATCAGGATTTAAAAGATATTTTTTATTATGATGCTCCGATGATTAGCAGGATCATTTTAGATACAATTCGAAATTTGTCGGCAACAGGAAAATGTGCCTGTCGCGATTTACGGAAGGAAACTTTGCTAAAGGGCATTTACAATAAGTAGCATTGTGTGCTATATTTTGATTTAATATCTACATGTAGGAGGAATTTTTTTTACTATGCAAAATAAGCAGAATCAATTAGTTTTAATTATGGACTTCGGTGGTCAGTATAGTCAGCTGATTGCCAGACGGATTCGTGAGTGCGGCGTGTACTGTGAAATTGTGTCATATAAGACATCAATTGAAAAAATAAAATCTATGAGTCCCATTGGTATTGTTTTTTCTGGTGGCCCATCCAGTGTTTACGGGGAGAAAGCACCGAAATGTGATCCTCAAATATTTGATTTGAATATTCCTATTTTTGGCATTTGTTATGGAATGCAATTAACAGCTTACACCTTAGGTGGTAAAGTTGCACATTCTGAATCTCGTGAATATGGCAATACACGTTTATTGATTGACAAAAATACAGACATCTTTTTGGAGTTAGGATCAGAAACACAAGTATTGATGAGTCATGGTGATTACATTGAAACGCCTCCAGCCGATTTTGTGGTTACAGCACATACGGTTAATACTCCGGTAGCGGCCATGGCGAATACATTGCGCAACATCTATGGCGTACAATTTCATCCAGAAGTAGTACATACCCCTGAAGGAATGAAAATGATTCGGAACTTCCTATTTGATATCTGTCAATGCCGTGGCGATTGGAATATGGGGTCTTTTGTGGATCAGGCGATTGCAGGTATCCGCAAACAAGTGGGCAATAAACGTGTGCTTTGTGCTTTAAGTGGCGGTATTGATTCCTCGGTAGCTGCTGTACTAGTGCATCGGGCTGTTGGTGATCAATTAACTTGTGTGTATGTTAACCACGGTTTTATGCGTAAGAATGAATCGGAGCAGGTGGTTAAAACCTTCCGCGATGGATTTAATATGAATTTGGTATATGCCAATGTTTCTGAGCGCTTTATGAAGCGTATTGCCGGAGTCACTGAGCCGGAAGCAAAACGTAAAATTATTGGTGACGAATTTATTCGCGTATTTGAAACAGAAGCCAATAAACTAGGAGACATTGACTTTTTGGTGCAGGGCACTTTGTATCCTGATGTCATTGAAAGCGGTACCGATACGGCTGCTGTCATTAAAAGTCACCATAATGTAGGCGGCTTACCGGAAGATATGAAGTTTGCATTGGTGGAACCATTACGTGATTTATTTAAAGATGAGGTTCGGGCACTGGCTAGGGAACTGAATTTACCAGAAGAAATTGTGTGGCGTCAGCCTTTTCCTGGTCCTGGCCTTGCAATTCGGATTATCGGCGAGATTACAGAAGAACGTTTGGAGATCTTGCGTGAAGCGGATGCAATTGTTCAAGAAGAAATCAAAAAGGCGGATATGTACCGCAAAGTATGGCAATCCTTTGCGATCTTGCCTGCCATGAAAAGTGTTGGTGTTATGGGGGATGAGCGTACCTATGCTTATACAGTCGGATTGCGTATCGTATCAAGTGAAGATGGTATGACAGCTGATTGGGTAAGAATGCCATATGAAGTACTCGATCAGATTTCTCGTCGTATTGTAAATGAAGTAAAAGGTGTAAATCGTATTGTGTATGATATTACATCAAAACCTCCTTCTACCATTGAGTGGGAATAAACAATAAAATGCCTTGCGACCTTTATATAATAAAGGGCACTGAAAAAGTGCATCCATTTAATCACGGATGCACTTTTTCATGCATATATGGTATAATTATCCAAGGAAGAAGAGAAAGGGGCTGGACGGAATGCTGAGAGATAAC
>JBEQCC010000499.1:0-3050 GCA_041639455.1 Pelosinus sp.
ACCCTTTTTCCGCCAGGACTGATATCTTATCGCGCAATTTTTCTACAGGCATACTCAATTTTCGTGCTAAGACTTTTAATGGTGTGGGACGCAAGGGGATCTGCCTGGCTATATCGGCTTCTTCCACCGAGAATAATAGTTTTAAAATTTCAATAAAAACCGGTGAATAAGGTGCCCCTGTTATATTATGATCTAAGCGTTGCTGAAGTAAGCGATATTCCTTTTCACTATTAACAATATGTCCCATTTTACCCCCTGCGCAAACTATTATTTTGAAATAACAGAACTAAAGGTGCGATAATTAAAATATAGCATATAATATGAACATTAGTGAATTTTTCAGTCTATCCTTACTATAACAAAAAGGCAATCACTTTAAAAGAAGCAAAATCGCTCGTCTAAATTCAGAATTATCCATCATCTTCCTTCCCTCTCTTTTGTCATTACGGGCAATGACAGATAGATGGTACAAGAAAAACCCTATTCATCACTTCATTTTAAAGCGATGAATAGGTCTGCCCACGGGCATGTATTCCAACAACATTTGCAGTTTTCCTTCCATCACTAGGTAATCTAAATACCGACGAGCTGTAACGCGAGAAATCCCAACTTCATTTGCTACTTCGTCAGCTGATAATGCGTTATTTGCAGTGCTTAATAAGTTAACAATGGAATCTAAGGTTAACCCATGCATGTTCTTAGGTAAATGGTCATTGGTCTTAGTCATTTTAGCAGAAAAGAGCTTGTCTAGCTCGACTTGACTAAAACTGCTTTGCCGAATCATTTTGCTATTGAAATCTCGATATGCCTCTAAGGTATTGCGATAACGATCGAATTTGAAAGGTTTTATAATATAATCAATTACACCACAGCGCATAACATGGCTGATCATTTCACTGTCATTCGCCGCCGTTATCAGAATCACATCGACATCCGCCTCTTCTTTACGCAGTAATCCTAATACTTCCATACCATCAACTTCTGGCATATAAATATCTAATATGATTAGATCCGGCTGCAATTTATTCACTAATTCGATTGCTTTATTTCCATTGCCTGCAATACCTACTACAGAAAATCCATCTACGGCTTCCGTAAATTTTTTATTAATATCAGCAACCATAGGATCATCATCAACAATTAATACTCTAATTTTCTTCATCATTTTCACCTTTATTGCAATAAGGAATCCATACTTTAAATTCTACGCCACCATCTGGTAAGTTGTAATGAGAAATAAGACCATTATTCACCTTAACTTTTTCTGACACTAAAGCCAGACCATAACCTCGATGGGCTCCTTTGCCAGAAATGCCCCTCGCGTAAATACGCTCACCCAAACTCTCATCGATCCAAGATCCCGAATTTTGGACCATAATCCCAACTCCCGCCTCTTCTTCCCGGATACGCAGTATAATTGTTTTACTCTTAGCCGCCATAACAGCTTCTGTTGCATTTTCAATGAGATTGCCCAAAATAATAACCATATCTCCACTGGTTAATTGACCGGGCAAGCTCTGCATTGCGGTGTCAGATGTAACAATAAACTCAATGCCAAGCTCTCTGGCACGACTCATCTTCCCCACCAGCAAACCAAAGGTAACAGCATCTTTTATCTTGTACCGTAATTTTTCAAACTCACCTTGATTCGTATCATAACTTTCAATAATTAAATCAACGGCTTGCTCGTAAGATCCTAATTGAATGAGCCCCGCAACGGCATGAAGTTTATTTTTAAATTCATGGGTTTGAGCGCGCAGAAGATCTACAAAACGATGTACACCTGTCATTTCTTCTGCCAAGCGGGAAATTTCCGTACGGTCCCGAAAGGCAATGACTGCCCCTGCAACATGGTCACCTACAATGGTGGGAACAACATTCGCAAGAATAATTACATCATTCACACGCTGCTCATGATCATACAATGGCTTACCACTGCCAATAACAAGGTCTAAGTGCAATTCCGCAATAAAGTCCGCAATTGGCTGGTCAAAGATTTCTTCCGGTTTCTTGCCAATAATGGCCGCAGCCTCATTATTAATTACACGAACTCTCCCATCTACATCAACGGCCACGACCCCTTCTCGCAAGGCATCAAGAATGGCCTCATTTTCTCTAAACATTGTAGCAATTTCATAGGGTTCCAAGCCATAAATGGCTTTCTTGATATTTTTTGCGACCAACGCTGACCCAATAATACTCAGTGCCAAAGCGATCAGTAAGGCATATAAAACATTCTTGCCCCCTTCTAATACTTTGTTATAAATATCGTCTATATAAAATCCCACAGATACAAAGCCGATCTGCTGTCCTCCCGCTGTAAATATGGGTACATTCGCCCGCAGAGAAAGTGCCAGGCTGCCTTTGGCGATATACATATATTCCTGACCTTTTAATACCGGATCACGATATAAACTTGTCAATGGCGTACCCAAATTTTGTATATTAGGATGAGATAAGCGAATTTGCTCCATATTTGAAATTACAATAAATGCCGCTCCTGTTGATTTACGCCATTCTTCTGCAATAGGCTGCAATACATCTGATGGGCGATGATTGTAAAGTATAGTTTCTCGAACCTGCGGCATTTCGGCGATGGATCTTCCTATGGCTAATGCTCGATTGCCAATATCATCTTGAATTTCCTGATAAATATGATGAATCATAAGGGCGCCAGCCAAGGTTAATGCCAGGCACACAATTCCTACTGTTAATAGCATAATCTTATATTGTAAAGGTATTCTCTTTTTTTTCATATAAAACACCAGCCCATGACTGCATAACATTCCACATAGATCACCTTGTCCCTGCCTGCATAGGGGTGATACTTGATCAAAATGCAGATGAAGGTAAGGCTCCATCTGCATCTTCGCTTTTATTATACCGATTTTCGAATCACAAGTTCATGCTTTTATTAAAACATGAACAATTCAGTCAGAGAAGTTTTTGTTCATTTTGGTCACAAGTTTTTTTATATGCCAGCCATTTTTTCCATAGCCAATCTCCAGTTTTTATTCGAAGGATTGCCAACTCTCTTGTCTATTTCTTTC
>JBEQCC010000500.1:0-3040 GCA_041639455.1 Pelosinus sp.
AGTGTTTAGATTCCTAGCAAATCTGCCATTTGTTTGGTTACGATACCTGTAATCTCCATATTATGTTCTGCTTGATATGCTTCAACGGCTTGTTTTGTAACGTTCCCAAAAATGCCATCAGCTCGGCTGTTTAGATAACCTAATTCTTTTAGTTTCATTTGTAATACAGACACATCTGCCCCCGTTAATTGATGTTTCAGAGTACGTTCTACTTTTATTTTACGCCCTTCAATCCGCACAGGAGTGCCGATGGGCACCCATTCAAATAATTCTTCTACATCTTTGTTGCGCATACGGATACAGCCGTGGCTGGCAAACTGCCCAATAGACCAAGGTTTGTTTGTTCCATGTACCCCGTATATCCCCCATGGTACATTAAGTCCAATCCAGCGAGTACCAAAACCTGTGCCCCAGTTATAGTCTTTCCATACTACATTCCACTCTCCAATAGGTGTAGGTGTCTTATCTTTACCTACAGCAATTCGATATTTTTTATGTAAAATTCCATCATTATACACCTCTAATATCCTTTGGGATATTTTGATAACTATACTGACTGTTCCGGCGGGTGCAGTGAGTGTTTGATTCTCAATCACTGCTAATTCTTTCTCATCCATATATTCAAATCCTACCATTCCAAAGATAAGACTCATTAATAACAGAATGGTAACGCTGTAAAATATCTGTTGGCGTCTGATTTTTACGATTGTCACACCATTTCCTCCTCACTAAGTGCTCTCTAAAAATATATGTATTTAAGGAGGAAAATAGTATAATAGTATTTAGACGCTGTCAAATTCAATAAATGGAGGCATTTACCTTTGACTACTTTAAAACTATATCATGAAAATGCTTATACCAAAGATTTTACTGCCAATATTACTAAGATAACGTCTCTTCCTAATGCTAAATGGGCTGTAACTCTTGATCGTACTGCTTTTTATCCAACTTCTGGCGGTCAGCCTTTTGATAAAGGCATGCTTGATGATCTACCTGTTATTAATGTACAAGAAGATGGTGAAGATATTATTCACATCACAGAAGCACGTCCTGCTACGAGTAAGGTAGAAGGACATATCCAATGGCAAAGACGCTTTGATCATATGCAGCAGCATAGCGGTCAACACCTTTTATCTGGAGCATTTTATTCTGTATTACAAGCAAATACGGTTAGTTTTCACTTAGGTACCGAATCTAGCCAAATTGATTTAGATGTTGAAGACATAACCCCTAAAAACCTACTGGAAATAGAAATATTAGCCAATCAAATTATTTTTTCTACAAAAGCTTTACATACTCATTGGCTAAATCAGGACACGATTCATTCGTTTCCTTTACGCAAAGCACCTGCAAAAGATTTTGCTGAAATTCGTTTAGTCGAAATTGATGATTTTGACTACTCCGCTTGCTGTGGCACCCATGTTGCTAATACAGGTGAAATTGGGTTGATTAAAATACGCAATTGGGAACGGAAAAATAATGGCACTCGAATAGATTTTGTATGCGGCTGGCGTGCCCTGGAAGATTATCAACAAAAAAATTCGATCCTTCAGCAAGTATCAAATCGTCTCTCGCTCCCTGCCTCTGGGATTCTTCAAGGAATTGAAAAACAATTACTAAAGGCAGAAGAGGTCAGCAAAGAATTGATCAGCGTAAAGCAAGAATTCTATCATAATCTTGCCACTACTCTATCCCAGCAGGGAGAAATCATTGGTCATAACAAGCTGATTGTCCATACTCTTACCAATATTACTCCTAATGAAATCAACAATATTGCTAAAGAACTAGTAAGCACGCCTCATACGATTGCTTGTATTGGTGGAATCAATGCAGATGAAACAAAGGTTTATCTTATATTTTCAGCCTCATCAGATGTTCCCCTCTCTATGAACCAGGAATTAAAGAATATCTTGCCACTTATTGATGGAAAAGGTGGTGGCAACGCACAATCTGCTCAAGGAGGTGGCAGCAACGTTGAGCAACTGCCTACTGCGCTTACCTTGGCAGCAGATCATATCAAAGAACAATTATACCTTCTATAAAAAACAGCTCTAGCTTTTGTAACTTTTACAGGTCACAAACTAGAGCTTTTTTTATTAATTTAGCACATATACTTTTACTTTTTGAATACCATAATCAAGAGCATCTTGACGATCATTAAAGACTAAATCAATACGATTTCCTTTAATGGCACTTCCTTGATCTTCTGCGACAGCTTTACCATAACCTTCAATCCATAATTTCGTTCCCATGGGAATTACCCGTGGATCTACAGCTGCTACTCCTGAGCGCACCTTGCTTCCTACATAAGTTTTAGTATCCCATTTACCATTGTCTAATGGCCCTGGTGCATACGCTGTGGCTGTCATATTTAGAACCTTTTTATAATCTTGCGGAGCCACTGTTAAAGAATTACTTTCATTAACAGCTTTAGGTGCTAAAATCTGATTATTAAAGAATGTAGCAATCGCTGTTAATTCTTTTTCATAAGGAGCTACTCTGCTTATAATCCTTTGCCCCATTTGCTCACGCAATGCATTTTGAACCGTTTGATTTACGTTAATTTGCTCTAATATATTGCTACCAGTGTTGATTTGGCTGGACTGATTTACAGCAGTCTTCGCCAACGTCTCAATTACTTGTTGCTTATTGCCTTGTTCCCATTGATTTTTCAATAGTAATAATTGTTGTATTCGATCGACATTAGCCTGCTGTGCTGCGATTTGCGTCAATTGGTCATTTAATGATGCGGCATGGGCAGGCACTATGGGAGAAAAAAACTGTACTACTACAACTGCTGCAATACTCGCAATTATTTTTTTCATTTGAAATCCCCTTTCAAAAATGCATACATGGGTTAATCCTATCTATGTCATTTTAACATATAGTTTACATAATTAGTAACGGTAATTACTACCTAATAAAAGAAGCGGTTTCTAAACCAATGTCATTAAGTTAAGACTGATGTAATTAAACTCCAAAAGAGTAGAGTACAGAAATTGTACCCTACTCTTTTTTTGTAAAAAAAATTGTAAAAAAT
>JBEQCC010000501.1:0-3006 GCA_041639455.1 Pelosinus sp.
CGAGCACCGTGTAAACGAGCTATGTCATTAGGAATTCCTTTATTACCAATCATCAATGTGTCTGTTGGGGTCTGAGTAGCATAGTCACCAAGTATCGTCAAAATTGTATTAATAATAGTTGATTTTCCGTTAGCTCCATTACCATAAGCAATATAAATACATTGTTCTTTGGTTTCCCCTGTAAGTGTATATCCAAATATCGATTGTAGATATGTACTCATATCTACTTGATTGTTCATGCATTTTAAAAGAGTTGATTCCCAATTTGGACATACTGCTCTTGGGTTATATTTCACAGAGGCTAATCGAGTTATCAAATCGCTGCGACTATGTGCTTTTATTTTACCGGTTCTCAAATTAACGGTTCCATTTTCGACGTTGATTAACCACTTGGTGCGGTCGAATTGTTCTGGTATTACTGCCACTTTGGGATCGCTTTGGGCTAGTTCAATTAAAGATTTAATTTTTGCCTTAGATTCTGATATTTGAGCCCACTTTAGGAGATTTTGGCGTTGCATATCATCAATTGCTTTTGTCGCTTCAGCTCCGATATTTCGAACAGTTTGCTTAGCATATTGATCTATCTGTTGAGTATTGTCTTTTACCCATCGTAGTCCATCCCAGCAGTACCATTTCTTATGTACAGCACAGTAACGGAGATCCTCACCGAAATAGCGGATAAGGCGTTCAGCATTTCCAGCATCTGTACATGGAAAGGTTGGAGAATATTTTGTAATACTGTTAACAATAGCTTTAACTTCGTTATCATTTAATGGGGGGGTACATTTATCAATATTTAGCTGGGATATTATCTGTAATATGGTGGTGTAATCAGTACCAATTCGTTGTAACTTGCCAGCTACTGAAGCTAGAGAAGCGTTTCTGGAACCTTCATTTATCTGTATGCCTTGAGAGGTGATATTGCTTGTATTCTGTCGTTCTTTGTGTTCATTTTTAGTTGTTAGCAAGTTAGTGAGCCATTCTGGTGGAGAGGCAACTTCAATTTCTCCCGGAGCTTTGTTAGACTGCCATGTGTAGGAATTACCTGATATATGATTACTGGGGCTAGCTATCACATATCCATTTTCTCCTCTAATATCAACTCCTGGAGCGATCTTACTTACACTATTGGAAATAGGTAAGTCATTACATTTAAAGAAAAAATGTTTTCCTCCACCTCCTGTGTCTGCTACAGCAGTATCAGGAAGTGTGCCATGCTCTTGTTCAAGTGTTACCAAGCTAGTTAAACCATCATGTTGTAAATCTATATCCAATACAAAGAATCCAGAGATCAGACCTGTAGCAATAGCTATATTAGATTTTGGATTGGCTTTCCACCATTCTCTTATTTTTTTCTCATCCTTAGTGGCATCATGTACTCCTTGTTGAGTGAGGGGATGCTTACCGGGTGAGTTACACTCAAGTCTACCGCAGCTACACTTACCATTAATGATAGTATGGGCGGGGAAGATGGCGTACCCCCTTTCGATATAATCTAGTGCCCATTGTAAAGTAGTTTTGTTCATGATTGATCTCCTTTTTTGATTTTACTTACTGAACAACTGAACAAAATTTGGTATTTTCAAGAACTAAGTATATAAATATAAATTTATTAAAAATCTCTATATTTGGTTCAGTTGTTCAGTAGAGTATATTTTTGATTAACTATGGAGCTGAAATATTATGCTGATAGAGTTAAACCTTTAGCTGCGCATCCCTCAAAAATGATCTCTTGTTGATTATATCATCCTGATAATATATGAATAATCCCGATATATCAGGGTGGTAAATTACAAAAAAAGTAAAAATTATATTATATAACCCTTAACGGATACCCATGATAAAATGTTTCTTTAGTATTTCGATAAAAATACATCTTTGGATGTGCTAATATTGATAATATAATCTTTCTCCTACAATTGACTGAAAATATTGGAACGTATATAATACTAGATTTATATAAAGAAGGTAAGTATAAAAATGGATAAAAAAAAGAGACGAATTTCCTCCTATCATATCGCTGGACAAAGGATTCAAATACCTCCATTTTCATGGAAGGTTTACAATAGTTATGAAATAGTAGACATTAAAGAATATTTTAATCGGTATAAAACGAATTTAGGTAGTCTTTTTGAAGATAAGATGGTTCGAGAATGTTATGATAATTTAGAGTCAACAAAAGTAATTTTGCCAAACTATACTAAGGATTTTACCAAGTATGAGCCTCTTGAACTTACAGAAAATCTTGCTGCTAGCTTAGCTCAATTAAATAAAATTAATGATAATGATAGCTTCAACCAAGGATATCTATCTGATGATGCCATTATCGACTGGATTGGTAAATTTGGCTTACCTGCTTACAGACCTTTAGCGTATTTTCAGGGGCATTATTTTAGACATTTTATCCAAGAGGGCTTTTCTATTCCGAATTGTTTTGATACCTTGGGGCGTTTACTTTATTTAGAAGAAGCATTAACATTTCATTCTTCTCACTATGCCATGTTAAGGGATACCTTTACTGAACTACAAGAATTGACAAGCGATATTTTTGAAGCTTACATGGCGTTTAGGGAAAACCAATTGGAGAAATCTTTACATATTCTGAAGAGAATAATGCCAATTAATTTAACAGAAATAATTTTGGATGAAGGACCTTTGGTATTTAAGCATCAGAGTAGAGACAAGAAGAAAGAAGATCAAAGAGATAAAGAAGAGGAAGTAGATATTGCTAAAGAAATTCTTAACTTCTTGTCAAATGTTATTTCCCTTCAAATTTCTGGAGTTCGCCTAAACCTAACATTTGAAAAAGAAAATAATTCATATGTCGCTGTCCAAAATTGGATGATTAAAGACTTATGGTCGGCTATCATATTACAACTTTATGAATATCTTGCTTTTTATCAAGAGTTTAAGAAGTGTCCTGCTTGTAACCATTATTTCAGTATGACCGGGCAGCGCCGTGACCGTATTTATTGCCCTGACAGTATAGGAAAGTATGATGATTGT
>JBEQCC010000502.1:0-3027 GCA_041639455.1 Pelosinus sp.
TGCCGTGGATGGAATCCACCTACCTGCGCTACGCCACCAGCGCGGAGTCGCTGCCGCCGTGCTGGCTGTGGCACCCCGACATCGTGGAGGAACTGCTGTGGCTGATGGGCGCCTGGACCGCGGCGTTCAACGCGAGCGGTAACCCCGCGCTCACGCTCCCCGTGCTGGTGAACGGCCGGCCCGTCGGCGTGCAGCTGGTGGGGAAGCGCGGCGACGACGGGACGCGCGGTGATGTCGGTCACGTTGGGTTTCGGTGGGGGAATTGGAAGACTAATCGTAATTGGTAACGACGAAGTTGATTGATCTGATGACGATAGAGATTTTGAAAAATTTGCTCGTAAGCAATTAAAAAATTCTCTTGGTGTGTTATTGCCAGCCAAATTAATTAATGTTGTTATCGATTTAGCTCATCTTGATCCTGATAAATTTGTACATCAAATTACTAAAAGTGAACGTGTACGTTTGCAGGAACAGATTACTAAATTAACTTTTACGATAACAGCGACACGACCAGTTAGTGAAGCAATTGTTACAGCAGGCGGGGTCTATGTAAAGGAGATAAATCCTAAAACAATGGAATCAAAAATTATAGAAGGATTATTTTTTGCTGGTGAAGTAATTGATATTGATGGTTATACTGGTGGTTTTAATTTACAAGCTGCCTTTTCTACTGGTTATGTAGCAGGTTACAATGCAGCCGAGATATGATTACATACGTAGGGGATGCCTGCGAATACAAGTTGGCAAGGTATGTATGGTATAGAATAGCGCATAATATAGGCTAAATGACAAAAAAGCAGGTGGTATCTTTCGTGGATAAATCAAAAGATAGATGGATGATACGCAGCGAAGCCATATTATTACGCATTATAGTTATTTGTGTGATGATATTAGTTTTATCCCAGCTACTGTTGTTTAAAGAAGAAACACGATCTTACTTATCAAAAGTTGATAAAATGGAAGGTGAAAAACTTAATACTGCGATGCCTTTATACGCAGATACCCCCTTGCAGATTAAAGAAGAAACTACCGCCATTAAAAATTATCAAAGTATGTTGCGAAAGAGCAAAGTTATTCTTCTCCATATGGTAAAGCCATCAGAAAATGCAAAGGTTTATGTGGTTATAAATGGAAAAAGGGTTAGTGATTTTATTAAAGGAAATAGTAAAGTCACCGTGTATGATGGGGATTATCTTGAGATTGATACTACTGAATTAGAACAGCCAGTCCAATTTATTATTAAAATTCCGGAAAAAGATTTACTTTCTCCCATAGATGGTTTAGTAGTGGAGGGAAGTAAGGGCATTTTGACTATTGGCAAAATAAAATTTAAGAATGAATAGTAAAAAGGAAAATGGCTTTTTTCGGTGAATTATAAATAAATATGTTTTTCTTAACTAAATCAAAGCTCTATTTTATTATTTTGTTACCTAAAATACGGAGGAGAATTTATATGTTAGAAAATATAACGATAAGTCCCAAAGGTGGTTTATCTGGTAGTATAAATATTCCAGGAGATAAATCCATTTCTCATCGAAGCGTTATGTTTGCAGCACTTGCATCTACACCTGTAATTATCAAAAACTTTTTATATGCAGATGATTGTTTATCAACAGTTAGTTGTATGCAAAAATTAGGTGCTAAAATCGAAAAAGATGAAGAGAATAATTTGCACGTACTGGGGCAAGGACTATACGGTCTGAAAGAGCCAGAAGATATTCTTGATGCTGGAAATTCTGGAACCACATTACGCTTATTAGCAGGTATTTTAGTTGGACAACCTTTCTTTAGTGTGTTGACTGGCGATGCCTCTTTACGCAGCAGACCTATGGCTAGGGTTGTAACTCCTCTGACGATGATGGGGGGGGAAATCACCGGACGTCAAGATGCAAGATACATACCCATTTCAATTGCTAAAAGTAAAGAAGAGAAAATTAATGGTATAGAATATACTATGCCAATGGCTAGTGCACAGGTAAAATCGGCGATCTTGTTGGCAACCTTATTTGCAAATAGCCCTAGTACCATTACTGAGCCCTATGTATCTCGTGATCACACTGAGCTGATGTTAGAAACATTTGGAGTAAAGGTAGCGAGACAGGGAACGAGTATAAGTATTAATCCTGCATCTCAATTACATGCGCCAGGTGAAATCAATGTACCTGGAGATATAAGTTCAGCAGCCTTTTGGTTAGTAGGGGCAACCATTATTCCTGATAGTCACTTAACTCTTATAAATGTCGGAATAAACCCGACACGTATAGGAATCCTGGAAGTTCTTAAAGAAATGGGTGCAAATATCTCAATTGAAAATCAACGCTTTAGTGGTGCAGAACTTGTAGCTGATCTTGTTGTAAAATCTGCGAAACTAAAAGGTACTACAATTGATGGCGCGATTATTCCAAGATTGATTGATGAAATACCAATCTTGTCTGTTGCAGCATTATTTGCAGACGGAAAAACGATTATTCGTGGTGCAGAAGAATTAAGAGTAAAAGAAACAGATCGACTAAAGGCAGTCGCCAGCGAATTAGGAAAAATGGGAGCCATTATGACGGAAACAGATGATGGTCTAATTATTGATGGTCCTCAAAAGATGCAATTTGCCAATTGTGACTCTTATCATGATCACCGAATAGCAATGGCACTCGCTATAGCAGGTGCTGCATCTTTGGGAGTACACATTTATAAGCATAATTGTGCTAATATTTCTTATCCTAATTTTTTTGCAACTTTAGATAGTATTAGAAAATAATATTTGGATTTTGTATATGGGGGCAGTTATGAAAAAGTTAATTATTGCTATAGATGGTCCTGCAGGAGCAGGAAAGAGTACTGTAGCCCAAATTCTAGCTCATCGTCTTCATTATAATTATATTGATACTGGAGCTATGTATCGTGGAATTGCCTGGAAAACAATAAAAAGTGACGTTTTAAATGATGCATTAGCCATCGGAAACATCGCTCAGGATATTAATATTCGATTACATTATGTTGATGGTAAAACCACAGTATTCGTTGACGGTT
>JBEQCC010000503.1:0-545 GCA_041639455.1 Pelosinus sp.
CATTATTTAGAATCGTACCAGTATCATCACCAGTATCCGTTTCATAGCCAATAGTGAGTTCAACACGATAACTTTTATCAGTATCTGTCATATACTCAAGTAATCGCGTAGCTGATCCTAATGCAACTGGCAGAACACCCGAAGCTGCGGGATCTAAAGTGCCAGCATGACCTACACGCTTTAGATGATAGGTTCTGCGAATGAAAGAAACAACGTCGTGTGAGGTCATGCCAGGCGGTTTTAGAACGTTTATCAAACCACTAGTCATAGCAGTGTCTCTGCTAATTGTTTTATGGCAGAATCAAGAACTCTTTTCTTGATGTCTTCAATTTTACCTATGATAGCACAACCGGCTGCACGTATATGTCCACCGCCACCAAAGGAAAATGCTAGGCGGCTTACATCTACTGTTTTTGAACGGAAACTAATTCTGATGGTACCTTCACTCATGATTTTAAACATGATAGCAATCTCAACACCTTCAATAATCCGTGGATAATTGATAAAGCCTTCAGTACTATCCAAATTATCAAGAGTATCTGGTG
>JBEQCC010000503.1:555-3026 GCA_041639455.1 Pelosinus sp.
TTACCATGATGATACAGTTCAAGAGTTTCTAATACTTTTGCTAAAGTTAAAATACTTTCGAGTGGCTTGGTTTCCATATATTCTGATATAGAATTTGGATTAGCTCCGTATTCCATCAAATCAGCAGCGTAACGCATGGTTTGCACTGATGTATTCGCATAACGGAAAAAACCACAGTCAGTAGCTATAGCAGTGTACAAACAGGTTGCCATTGTAGGAGTTATTTTTGCATTTAATAAGTATAGCAATTCTAAAATGATTTCCCCGGTTGCTGCTGATTGACTATTGATATACCAATAGTCAGCAAACTTAGTATTAGAAATATGATGATCAATATTTAAGATGGGGGCATTTACATGTTCGTTTACTTTACCAATACGTTCAATATCACTGGCATCAAGTACTACTAATAAATCAGCACTAATTACTTTAGTTGTTGGTTTACCAATCGTTTCATAGCCAGGAAGAAAATTATATAATGCTGGTACTTCATCATCAAGAACCATTTTTACACTCTTTCCTCGTGAGGTAAGATATTCATTTAACGCCAACATAGATCCCAAACAGTCACCATCTGGATGAACATGAGCAGTAATAATAATAGTGCTGCTATTTTGTAAAAGTTCAGCAATCTGCTTAAGTGAAAAATCCATAATTTATTGATTGCCCTCTTCCTGCTTGATTTTAATTAATAATTCTTGAATATGAGCGCTATAATCTAAGGACTCATCAAGGTGCAACGATAATTCAGGAGTGATTCTCATTCGAATACGCTTACCAATTTCGCTGCGCATGTAGCCTAAAGAACTTTGCAATCCTTTCCAAGTATCAGCTTTTTGCTCATCACTGCCCATTAAACTAACATAGATCTTTGCACTACGCAAATCACCAGTTACCTCAACTTGAGTAATAGTCGCAAAACCGACACGTGGATCTTTTAATTCGGTTAAAATAATTTTACTGATTTCTTGCTTTATAAACTCCTGAACTTTTTCAACTCGGAGCTGGCTCATATATATCCTCCGCCTTTAACCTTTAGGTTTTATTTCTTCCATAGTGAAAGCTTCAATGATATCGCCTTCTTTAATATCACGGAATTTATCAATTGTAATACCACATTCATAGCCTGCAACTACTTCTTTTACATCATCTTTGAAACGTCGTAAGGATTCTAATTCACCTTCATGAATCACAATGCCATTACGGATTACACGAACTTGAGACGAATTAAGTATTTTTCCTTCTAATACATAAGCACCAGCAATAACAACCTTTGATATTGTAAACAACTGACGTATTTCTATACGACCTTGAAGTGCTTCTTTGTATTCTGGCGCCAGCATACCTGTCATAGCAGCTTCCACATCATGTAATGCTTCATAAATGACACGATATAGTCTAATGTCTATCTTTTCAGATTCGCCAGCTTTACGTGCATTACCATCTGGACGGACATTAAATCCTATAATTAATGCATTAGCAGCAGAAGCTAACATGACGTCAGATTCATTAATAGCACCTACTCCGGCATGCACAATGTTCACTCTGACTTCTTTGTTATTAGCATTTAAGGCTAGCAATGATTGACGTAATGCTTCAACAGAGCCTTGAACATCGGCTTTAATAACAATATTAAGATCTTGGATATTTCCATCTTGAATTTGTTTAAATAAATCATCAAGTGAAATTTTTTGTGATTGCATTAATTCATCTGTACGTCGTTTAGCAATACGCTTTTCTGCGACCGCTCTTGCTATTTTTTCATCTACTGCAACCAGAACATCACCTGCTTGTGGTACATCAGCCAAGCCAAGTACCTCTACAGGAGTAGAAGGTTCAGCTTTTTTCACTTTCTCACCACGATCATTTACCATTGCTCGAACTTTACCATAGGCAATTCCAGCAATAATAGTGTCACCGATATGCAGAGTTCCTTTTTGCACTAATACAGTAGCGACTGGACCGCGTCCTTTATCAAGCTTTGCTTCAATAATTGTACCATAGGCTTGACGGTTCGGATTTGCTTTAATTTCTTGCATCTCCGCTACTAGTAATATCATTTCCAAAAGCTCATTTATACCAGTTTTCTTCTGTGCAGAAACTGGCACCATGATGGCTTCGCCGCCCCAGTCCTCAGCAACAAGACCGTAATCAGATAGCTGTTGCTTGATTCGATCAGGGTTTGCACCAGGACGATCCATTTTATTAATCGCTACGATGATAGGAACATTAGCAGATTTAGCATGATTGATAGCTTCAATAGTTTGTGGCATGACGCCATCATCTGCCGCTACTACTAAAATTGCAATATCCGTTACCTGTGCTCCGCGAGCTCGCATCGCTGTAAAAGCCTCATGCCCAGGGGTATCGAGAAAAACGATTTTTTTACCTTGGCAAGTTACTTTATATGCACCAATATGTTGCGTAATTCCACCAGCTTCTTGCGAAGTTACAGGTGTTTGTCTGATAGA
>JBEQCC010000504.1:0-2982 GCA_041639455.1 Pelosinus sp.
ATATTGGTATTGCCGTAAAAGATCTAGAACAGGCTAAGAAGTTTTACAGCGAAGTACTTGGTATGGAAGCAGCAGGCGAGGAAACTGTAGAACAACAGAAAGTGAAAGTTTGTTTCTATCCTTGTGGAGATAGTGAGATTGAGCTTTTAGAATCCACTTCACCAGATGGTCCCATTGCTAAATATATTGAAAAGAATGGTGAAGGTATACAGCATCTTGCTTTGCGTGTGGATAATATCGAAGCTGCGATTGCTGATTTGAAAGCAAAAGGCGTACGTATGATTGATGAAGTACCTCGTTATGGTGCAGGCGGAGCCTCAATTGCTTTTGTTCATCCTAAAGCGACTGGCGGCATTTTACTTGAGTTATCAGAACGTAAATAAGAGTTGATAGATATATAATGTATACAATTAGAAAATATTGCAAATTATATAGTCTTACTATATAGTGATATTTGAATGTTGTTGGAGGTGTAAAATGGCTACAGTCCAAGAGAAGATTGAAGATTTGAAAGCAAGGCAGGAAAAAATCAAATTAGGCGGCGGTCAAAAGCGGATTGATAAGCAACATGCTACTGGTAAGCTAACTGCTCGTGAGCGTGTAGAAAAACTATTAGATCCTAACACGTTTGTTGAATTGGATCAGTTTGTTACTCATCGCTGTGTAAATTTTGATATGGCTTCCGTAGATGCTCCTGCTGAAGGCGTCGTTACTGGCTATGGAACCATTGAAGGACGCTTAGTGTATGTATTTGCTCAGGATTTCACTGTAGTAGGTGGATCGTTAGGTGAAATGCATGCCGCTAAAATTGTTAAAGTACAACAGTTAGCCTTGAAAATGGGGGCTCCTATCATTGGTATTAATGATTCAGGTGGCGCACGTATCCAAGAAGCAGTAGATGCACTTGCCGGCTATGGTAAAATATTCTATAATAATACACTGGCTTCAGGAGTAATTCCTCAGATTTCAGTTATTATGGGACCATGCGCTGGTGGTGCAGTGTATTCTCCGGCTTTGACGGATTTCATTTATATGGTTAAGAACACCAGTCAAATGTTTATTACTGGTCCGCAAGTAATTAAGTCTGTTACGGCGGAGGAAGTCACAGCTGAAGCGTTGGGTGGGGCTATGACTCACAATACAACCTCCGGGGTAGCTCATTTTGTTGCGGAAAATGATGAGGATTGCTTAGAACAAATCCGTTGTTTGATGAGTTTCTTGCCTGGTAATAACCTGGAAGGATCTCCAGTCGTCTTAAATACAGATGACGTAAATCGTATGGAAGATTCTTTAAATACGCTGTTACCTGATAATCCAAATCAACCTTACAACATGAAGGATATTATTTCTGCCATTGTTGATAATGGTGATTTCTATGAAGTACAGCCGTATTTTGCAAGAAATATTCTTACTTGCTTTGCTCGTTTCGATGGTCAAACAGTAGGCATTATTGCTAATCAGCCGTCAGTAATGGCAGGTTGCTTAGATGTGGATGCATCTGATAAATCTGCTCGCTTTATCCGTTTTTGTGATGCCTTTAATATTCCTTTGGTCAACTTAGTTGACGTTCCAGGATTCTTACCAGGTGTTAGTCAAGAATATGGTGGAATTATTCGTCATGGTGCTAAAATGCTGTATGCTTATTCAGAAGCAACAGTGCCAAAAGTGACAGTAATTACTCGTAAAGCTTACGGTGGTTCTTACTTAGCAATGTGTTCACAAGATTTGGGTGCGGATCAGGTCATGGCTTGGCCAACATCTGAGATTGCTGTTATGGGACCTGCTGGTGCAGCAAACATAATATTCCGTGGTGATCCAGACGTTAAAGCCAAGACTGAACAATATATAGCAGAATTTGCCACTCCATATAAAGCGGCAGAACGTGGTTTCGTTGATCAAGTTATTGAACCAAAAGAAACTAGACCTCGTATCATCACTGCTTTAAGTATGCTGGCTAGCAAGCGCGAACAACGGCCACAAAAGAAACATGGCAACATTCCTCTATAAAGGAAGGTGTAGAATAGTATGAAAATAAATGCAAAAGGTGTTTCCCCAGAAGTAGTAGCAGTTATTACTGCAGCTATTTATGAAATGTTGGGCACAGGGTTTCAGGCTGTAAAAATTATACGTAATAGTAATGAATGGTCTATTGCTGGTCGCAAAAACGCATAAAATAAGCATATTATAAATTTTTGGAGGTTAGTAAAATGAAGAAATTTAATATTACTGTGAATGGTACTGCATATCAGGTTGAAGTAGAAGAAGTAAAAGAAGCAAAAGCGGTGGCTGCTCCTGCTGCAAAACCTGCTGCTGCTCCTGCAGCTCCTAAAGCCGCTGCTCCAGTTGCCGCTGCTGCACCTGCTGCCGCTGAAGTTGGCGCCGGTGAAACTGGTGTTCCTTCCCCAATGCCTGGCAAAATTGTAAAAGTACTTGCTCAAGCAGGACAAGCAGTGAAAAAAGGCGATGTTTTGTTGATTCTTGAAGCAATGAAAATGCAAAATGAGATTACTGCTCCTGTTGATGGCACTGTAAAATCCATTAATGTAGCAGCTGATCAAAGTGTAAAACCTAACGAAGTTTTGGCTGTTATTAAGTAAATAAAGATTATTTAATATATATTAAATAATCTAAAGGGGCTGCTTTAAAGGATTTTCATAATCCTTAAGGCAGTCCTTTATTTTCAATATAAAACATAAAGTGTGTTAGTACTTGATCTCATCAAAGTTGTATATTGCACGAATTTACAAAATAAAATTAAATTATTAGAATTATCCGTCAATAACTACAGTATTAGAATAACAAATAGCGGCAAATAACGTGAAAAAAGTAACTGCTGTAGGATATAGAATATTGATTCTGAATGATTGACAGTCGCTAATTAATTGGTGTAGAGTAAACTTATGTGATTTATATTCCAGCAGGCAGTAATGTAGAAAGGAGTTCTTTTTATGGATAAGCAACAAGAAGGAATTGTTCTTGAAG
>JBEQCC010000505.1:0-2997 GCA_041639455.1 Pelosinus sp.
GTCAGCCAATGCCATGACGAAACTTGTATCTCAGGATAAGGTTGTGGCAGTAACGGGTATTTTTGCGAGTTCTAACGCAATTGCCACCTCTAGTGTGGCAGAGGCGACTAAAATCCCCTTTGTTGCTGTAGGTGCGACAAATCCTAAGGTAACAGTGGATGAAGCAAGTGGTAAAGTAAAAAATTATACTTTCCGTGTGTGTTTTATTGATCCTTTCCAAGGCACAGTAGGTGCAAATTTTGCGTTGAACACGCTGTATTTGAATAAGGCTGTCATGTTAGTAGATAACAGCAGTGATTATAGCAAAGGCTTATCTACCTTCTTTAAAGAGGCCTATACCAAAGGCGGCGGGAGCATTTTAGCGGAAGAGGCGTATTTGCAAAAAGATCAGGATTTCAAGACCATTTTAACCAAAATAAAAGCGTTAAATGCTGAAATTATTTATATTCCTGGCTATTATGAAGAAGTAGGAAAAATTGTGAAACAAGCTCGAGAAATTGGTATTACGGTGCCAATTCTAGGGGGAGACGGCTGGGATTCACCAAAACTGGTGGAGGTTGGAACTAGCGCAGCACTAAATAATACCTATTTTACCAACCATTACTCGGTGGATGATACCAGTGCTGCTTCACAAGCTTTTGTAGAAGCGTATAAAAAAGAATATGGTCAAGTGCCGGATGCGATGGCTGTACTGGGCTATGATGCGGCAAATATCATTATTGATGCCATTAAACGCGCCAATAGTCTTGATCCAGAAAAAATTCGTGAAGCTTTGGCTGGGACAAAAGACTATCCAGCAATAACAGGGAGTATAACATTAAATGCTACTCATGACGCAGTAAAAAGTGTTGTAATTATTGAAATGAAAGATGGCAAACAAGTGTTTAAAGCAACTGTTAAACCTTAGTAAGACGATGTTCTATCACATCATCTATCGCTAAGCTTATCTAACGTTGTATTTTCCAATATAGAATATATAGCATTTTGTAAAAAATAAAGCAAAGGTCACGAAGAAATGCAAAGAGCACGAAGGAGCATAATATCTCTTCGTGCTCTTCGCTTTCTTCGGATCTTCGCGTTGAAAAATTTAATTTTTTCTTTCATAGCTATCTGTTATTCTTATTGAAGGATTGTGAAGCAATTTCTCTATAAAGACAAAGGTACGAAAATTATTCTGTATTTTTTCACATTTTTTCTATTGAAGGCATACTATATATAAAAGGTATAAGGAAAAAAAGGTTTACCTGTTAAACTCCCAATAGTATTTTCATTAAGGAGGGATAGTGTGGAAGAGGATAGAAAATCAAAATATTGCGATGGCTGCTGTGACCTTGTATTTGAAACCTTGTCAGCCAATCGACCGCCTGCGATTGCTTTGGCATTTTGGCTGCAGGCCACCGCTACAGGTGAAATTTGTGGCAGAGGAAATGAAGGACATATTCAAATATCGGCTCAAGGCTTAATCCCCCTTGGCGTATATACTGCGTTCTTTGTAACGGATCGAGGTGTCTGGCCTGCAGCTCCTTTAGGAGTGGTGTATACTTCCGATGGTTTTGATCCGAATCGCTTAATTGTAAATAGTAATGGAACGCTGAGTTATTATGTTGCTCCGTTGGATTATAATCCTTTGCGAGGGATTCCAACACCTAGCGGCTTGGCTAAGATTACAAGTGTCATCATTTCGTTTCATTCCAATCGCTTAACGAATGGAATCAGCTTAGGACAGCCTAATCTAAATGTATTTACCCAGCTAACTGCTCCTATGTGTTCTACTCGTACTGAGTAAGAAATGCGTGGGAAAGTTATTCATAATAGAGTGGCAAGATGCTATATAACAACAGCGTTATATAGTATCTTGGCACAATCTATTTTGATTATTGCTTGCTTTTTCTAAATAGAAAGGCATAAAATAGAAGGATAATGAATGAATTTATAGTGCTGGTGGCACTGTATTGTCTTTTTTGGACAAGCTTGCTAATCAAGGTGATATTTCTTATTAATAAAAATATAAGGATGGTTAAAGAAAGAATATGTCAGATAAACAAAAAAAGGTATATGCTGTCAGGAAAGGACGCACAATTGGTTTATTCTATACCTGGCCTCAGTGTCAGGAGCAAATCAAGGGGTATTCGGGAGCTGAATATAAGAGCTTTAAAACAGAGGAAGAGGCAAGAGCATACTTAGCAGGAGGAGTAAAGACCGCAGTGCCGTCCTTGATCATAGAACAGCCTCCTGATGACATGATGCTTGCTTATGTTGACGGCAGTTACAATACTGCAACCAAAGAATATTCTGCTGGGGTTGTAATATTGTGGAGAGGAGCAGAGATTACATTTAGTCAGAAAGACAATGATCCGGAACTCGCTGGTATGCGAAATGTTGCGGGAGAAACCATGGGTGCTAAAATTGCTATGACTTATGCGTTAGAACAAGGGGCGCGCACTGTTGTTATTTATCATGACTATGAGGGAATTGAAAAATGGTGTACTAATGCATGGGAGGCAAAACAGGAAGGAACTAAGAAATATAAACAATTTTATGCTCATGTGGCAAAGCAATTGGAGGTTGTATTCGTAAAGGTAAAAGCTCATTCTGGTGACAAATATAATGAACAGGCGGATCAACTGGCAAAGGCTGCGCTACAATGAATATAATGGAGGAATTACAATGAAAGAGAATGGTATTGGCATGAATCCAGGAAGGGATTTAGATATTGAAGTAGCAGTGAAGGTGATGGGTTTTATCTGGTTAAAACACCTGCTGCAATTTAGTGCAGAGCTTGCTGTAAAATGGTTAGGGACAACAGCTGATGTGGAGAAATCTGGTGGAGTATATATCCCATTAGTAAAAGAAAGCGAAATGGTGAGCCTGAAATTACGAGAGAATTTTGATGAAGCTGTTCCGAACTATTCTACTGAAATAGACGCTGCCCAACAGGTAGTAGAGCATATGAAGAGTTTGGGATATACATATATTTCTGAAAAGAAACTCGAACAG
>JBEQCC010000506.1:0-2997 GCA_041639455.1 Pelosinus sp.
GGAAGTAAATAATTATTTAAGAACTTTTCACGTCTGGTATTTTTTAAAGAAGGATTAAAAAAATTCATTTCGATCTTTAACAGAAATTTGATACATAATGAAATTTTCTGTAAAATTCCATAAGAAAATGTAAATTTCTATCAATAAATAATAAAATATAAATGTATTTTTTTTCCAAAAGAGGAAGGGATTTATATAGCTTTGTCGAACAGTTATTATTATAGAAAATAGCAGGGAGAGGATTATAACGTGATTAAAGAAACAATTAAAGTAGCTATTGCTGATGACAACCGAGAGTTTGTTGGAATTGTTCAGGAATATCTTACTCAACAGGTGGATTTTCAATTGGTTGGCATAGCATATAATGGAGAACAAATCTTATCAATAATTGAGGAGAAAAGTCCTGATGTGGTAATTTTAGATATTATAATGCCGCATCTTGATGGTATCGGTGTGTTAGAACGTCTTAACACATTATCAGCTAAACGTCCTAAAATAATTATGCTTACCGCATTTGGTCAGGAAAGTATCACCCAGCGTGTAGTAGAGCTGGGCGCTGATTATTATATATTAAAGCCATTTAATATGGATGTACTGGCCAGTAGAATCAGACAATTAGCTACTACGATTACGGCTCAGCGTCCAGTAGTAGCTCAAGCCATAAAAGCCCGGCCTATAGACGTAGAGGTCACTAATATCATTCGTGAGATTGGTATTCCCGCCCATATTAAAGGTTATCAATATTTACGTGATGCGATCATGATGATAATAACAGAAATTGATTTATTGGGAGCTGTAACCAAAGTACTCTATCCTATGATTGCTGAGAAATATGCTACTACGCCTAGTCGGGTAGAAAGAGCCATTAGGCATGCCATTGAAGTAGCGTGGAGTCGTGGTAATATGGATATGATTAACCGTTTATTTGGCTATACTGTTAAACTTGAAAAAGGAAAACCAACAAATTCTGAATTTATGGCGATGATTGCTGATAAATTGAGAATGGAGATGCGAGTATAAGTTCTTTAAGATATCTGAAAATTTAATTTTTACAAGTTTGTAACTGTAAAGCTCTATAAAACTGGTTAAACTAGTTTTATAGAGCTTTTTTAGCAAAGGTATGCAACTTAATGAGTAGTTTTATAATAATGCAGGACTTTTGCAAAGAAAACTGAATAAATATGTTAAGATCTCTGATGATTGATTCGAGCATACAACACTAGAGATCGTGTGTAAAAATTCTTGCTTAGTACAAATATATGTAATTAGCATTAAACTATGTCAATTTATTGGGGGAATGATTATGAGTAACTTAATAGAGAAATCCTTAGTTTCAAAAGTAGTTTTTAAAGGTAATTTACTTAATGTATTCTCTGATCAAGTAGAATTACCAAATGGTAAAAAAGCATCACGAGAATATATTAAACACCCAGGAGCAGTTGCAGTTGTGCCAATTACACCAGAAGGAAATATTGTATTAGTTAGGCAATATCGTTATCCGATTGGAAAGTTGCTATTGGAAGTACCTGCTGGGAAATTAGATAAGGGTGAACAACCTGATGAATCTGCATTGCGAGAGTTAGAAGAAGAAACGGGCTATGTCGCTAAGAATATAAAGAAGATCGCATCCATTTATACAACTCCTGGTTTTACTGACGAAATAATACATCTTTATCGTGCTGAAGATTTGATATTGTCTAAGCCATCTCCAGATGAAGATGAGTTCTTAGATGTAGAAATCTATACCAAAGAAGAAATAAAAGAAATGATTGCCGATGGAAGAATCAATGATGCGAAAAGCATGCTGGCATTATTATTAGTAGGAGTATAATTAAAACTATGATTCGCCTTCAAAAACAGGCGTTTATAACAAAGTATCACTTTCAAACTCATAAATTTTTTTGGTATTTTTTCTCTGAAGCAAGGGATAGCATAGCAAATCTTCATCGGTCAGTTGGTTAACTTCTTTTAATAGAAGAAGGCTAAATAAAGATTGATGGGTGTATTGGGGCGACTAATTTTTTCGCTATACAAGTACAGAAAAACGTTCTTCTTGAATGGCTAAAAAGATGGTCTCGAAGAAATTGCCTGCCCAACTTTTCTTCAACATTTTTGCATTAAGTCAAGCCTGACCCTGAAGTTCTTTTAATATTCTTAAAAGCTTGCCCTTCTTTCGCTTTATTTTATGATTAATAGAGAAATATTAAATAATATCAAGAAAACTGATTAAATTTATCACTACGCAATAGGTAAGATATATGGTACTATCCAATTAGGGATTAGAAATCCCGTGAAAATGTTATTATAACTTTTGAAGCGAATTATATTATCGGATAATTTAATAATTTATTCATAGGAAAGGCTATGAAAAGGAATAGTATCCACAAATTGATTTCAGAAAGCTGTTGGATGATGCGAAACAGTATAAGAAATGTGGTGAACTCGCCTTGGAGCTTCTGGCTGAAATAGAGTAGGTCATGACGGGGAGTCCTCCGTTATCAGGATAGGCATTAGTAGTGCCGATGAGCGTATGTTGATCATGAAATAGAGTGGTACCGCGAGAGCTTCGTCTTTCGTCTCTATAATTCGTTGTTATGGATTATAGAGACGGAAGATTTTTTTTATGCTGCATGCGGTGAAATGAGGGAGGATATTATGAAGAATTTTGAAAAATATGAAAGGGCATATTTTATGCCGCCCCAAGTATCTTATGACTGGGTTAAGAAAGATCATATTGATAAGCCCCCAATCTGGTGCAGCGTTGATTTAAGGGACGGAAATCAAGCACTTATCGAACCAATGAGCCTGGAGGAAAAAATAGATTTTTTTCAGATGCTGGTGGACATTGGTTTCAAAGAAATTGAGGTGGGGTTCCCAGCGGCATCAGACACGGAATATAATTTCTTAAGGGCATTAATAGAGAGAAACATGATACCTGAAGATGTAACAATTCAAGTACTAACACAACCTCGAGAACATATTATCAAAAGAACATTT
>JBEQCC010000507.1:0-2988 GCA_041639455.1 Pelosinus sp.
ATCGTAGGATCACCCATTGCAGGAAGACAGTATGCAGATTTGCATAATATTATCGGTGTATTTGTTAATACGCTGGCGATGCGAAATTTCCCGGAAAAAAATAAAAGTTTTTTGGAATTTTTACAAGAGGTTAAAGAAAATGCACTCAAGGCTTATGAAAATCAGGATTATCAATTCGAAGAACTGGTGGATAAGCTGGATATACCACGGAATTTAAGCAGAAATCCGTTGTTTGATACGATGTTCGCTCTCCAAAATGTGGATATAGCGGAACTGAGCATTGGAAATTTGAGATTTTCCCGCTATGAATTCGACAATAAGATCGCGAAATTTGATTTAACCTTAGAGGCAATAGAAAGAAGCAGCCAGCTAGATTTTACATTAGAGTATGATACCAAACTATTTAAGAAAGAAACAATGGAAAGACTCAGTAGGCACGTTGAAAACGTATTGAACAGCATTGTAGAACAGCCGCAAATTAAGTTAGCGGACATTGAACTTGTATCGAAAGAGGAAACACGTCAAATTCTTCTTGACTTTAATAATACGAAAACAGCCTATCCAAAGGAAAAGACCATTCAGGAACTCTTTGAAGAACAGGTGGAAAAGAATCCCCACCATATTGCCGTAGTCTTTGAAGAACAGCAGCTCACTTATCAAGAACTGAACAATAAAGCCAATCAACTGGCAAGGGTGCTAAGAAAAAAAGGCATAGAGAAGAGTCGTGTCATCGGTATGATGGTGGAACGTTCACCGGAAATGATCATCGGTATTATGGCAGTCCTGAAGGCTGGAGGGGCGTACCTGCCTATTGATCCGGAATATCCGGAGGAAAGAGTCAGCTATATACTGGAAGACAGCGGGACAGGAATTTTAATAACCCATAAACACTTGGCGGCAGCAATCACCTTTACCGGGGACATCATTGATGTGGATGACTCGGAATTATACCAAGGGGACGTAACAAACCTAACAAAAGAAAATACCTCACAGGATTTAGCTTACGTGATCTATACCTCAGGTTCCACGGGAAAACCTAAAGGAAATCTGACCACGCATCACAATGTTGTCCGGGTTGTCAAAAACACAAACTACATTGAGATCATCGAAAAAGATGTACTGCTGCAGTTATCCAATTATGCCTTTGACGGTTCTGTATTTGATATCTATGGCGCGTTGTTGAACGGAGCAAAGCTTGTACTGGTTGACAAAGCGAGCATACTGGATATGAACAGGCTGGCCAAGGTGATCGAACAAGAAAAAGTAACAGTCTTCTTTATTACTACCGCTTTGTTCAATACGTTGGTGGACGTCAATATGGAATGTTTGAAAAATGTAAGAAAGGTGCTCTTTGGTGGAGAAATGAGCTCGGTAAGGCATGTACGCAAAGCCTTCGAATATATGGGCAAAGGCAGAATTATACATGTTTATGGTCCCACAGAGAGCACGGTTTTTGCCACCTATTATGAGGTGAAACATATCGATGATGGAGAATTGAGCATACCTATTGGGGCTCCTATTGCCAATACCTTTATTTATATACTGGATCAAGGCGGAAATCTACAGCCAATTGGTGCTCCGGGAGAACTGTGCATATCCGGGGACGGTTTAGCTATAGGGTATTTGAACAGACCGGAATTGTCGGCTGAGAAGTTTGTAGCGGATCCGTTCGTGCCGGGTGAAAGAATGTACCGGACAGGCGACCTTGCCAGATGGCTAACCGATGGCAATATTGAATTCTTAGGGCGAATGGATCATCAAGTCAAGATAAGAGGTTTCCGGATCGAATTGGGCGAGATTGAAGGCGAATTGTTAAACCATCTTTCCATAAAAGAAGCATTAGTTGTCGCAAAGGAAGAGATAACCGGCTATAAATATCTGTGCGCCTACATTGTAGTTACGCAAGAGCTGACAGTAGCGGAAGTTAAGGAACATTTAATAAAAACGCTGCCCGAGTACATGATTCCGTCAACCTTTGTACAGCTTGACAAAATGCCGCTAACGCCAAATGGCAAGATCGACAGAAAGGCATTACCGGAACCGGAAGGAAAAATGAATGTGGGGGCAGAGTATGTAGCGCCGCGCAATGAAGGGGAAGAAAAACTGGCTACAATCTGGCAGGATGTTTTAGGGGTGGAAAAAGTCGGGATTGAAGATAATTTTTTTGAATTAGGCGGACATTCCCTAAAAGCCATAACTCTTGTCGCCAAAATTCACAAAGAATTCGGGGCAGAGGTGCCGCTGCAGGAGGTATTTAAAGCCCAAACAGTCAAAGAACTGTTTAAGACAATCAGAGATGCAGCACAAAATAGCTATGCGGCTATTGAACTGGCAGCTAAGCAAGAATACTATCCGGTGTCTTCGGCACAAAAGAGAATGTTTATCCTGAACCAATTCGAAGCTAAGGATACTGCCTATAATATGCCGGCTGCATTTAAGGTAAAAGGTTCTTTAGATAAGGAACGATTTGAGCAAGCTTTGCAAAAACTTGTTCAGCGGCACGAGACCTTACGAACCTCCTTCGAATTTATCAATGGAGAACCTGTACAAAGAGTTCACGAAGAATGTAATTTTACGATGAATTACCGTGAAGGGGCAAATCAAGATATACTAAATATTTTTCAAGCCTTTGTCCGTCCCTTTGATTTAGGTAAAGCTCCATTACTTAGAGCAAATCTGGTAGAATTATCCACGGAAAATTACGTTGTACTATTTGATATGCACCATATTATATCTGATGGTGTATCTGTAGGAATTTTAGTTAAGGAATTGGCAAGCTTGTATGAAGGGCGGGAACTGCCGGAGTTAAGAATCCAGTACAAAGATTTTTCTGCTTGGCAAAATAATCTGCTGGTCACCGAAAGTTTTAAACAGCAGGAAGCATACTGGTTGCAGGTTTTTGCGGGAGAAATTCCGGTACTCAATATGCCAAGTGACTATACAAGGCCGTCCATCAGAAGCTTTGACGGCGATGAACTGGAATTTGTC
>JBEQCC010000508.1:0-2987 GCA_041639455.1 Pelosinus sp.
CCAACTTTTCGCTCTTCCCTGCCTTGGCGGTCATCAAAGGTTGCCAGCATTAAAGCAATAAATCCGATTTCATCCAACGGGATCAATATGTCCATCTGTTCACCGATGCACTGCGCCATTTTTTCTGCTACAATATATTCCTTAGGATGCTGCTCAGCCACAGATCTAACATTAGGATTTACAATAGGCAGACCGCTGCGAATTCGCTCTACCGTAGCAGCAATATGAATGGCTAAGGCATAGTATAATCTACGGCTCAAGGCTTTTCCCATTTTTTCAGCAAGGCTGCAGGCTAGATCAAAAACACTGAGAAAATCTTCTGGCAAAACACTTTGTAAATATTCCTGGGATATTTCCAGCTGTTCAGGACCCAATCGCTGAAAATAATTTTCAAAATCCATCTCAATGCATTGAATAATCTCTGCCTGTCCAATTCCTTGGGACTTAAGAAACTGCATGCGCTCACTAATGGTCTGGTAGAAATTCTTTGGTAAGCTCCGATCTGCCTCTTCATCCAAGCCCATTCCATTTGGTTGAATAAATAATTCACTGCCTAAGGTACATAAAATTTTACTAGTTTCCAGGCGGGCTTGAGGATCATAGACAATGGCTTGTTTGATCTTAGGCGGCAGCTCTTCGTAAACCAGGCGAACAGGCGCCGCCTTATCTCCTCGATGCAAGAAAGCTTTTGCACATATTAGTTGCAAGTCATTGCGCAGCTGCCCAATATTGCCTTGACAGCGGTATAGCAATAATGCCCACAAGGCTTCTTGGCTAACAATTAGCTTCGACTGAATATGTACGGCTTCACGTGCCAGTAAAAATTTAATGAGTTCAAATCGTTCATGCAATGGCCTCATGCCTAAATCGGGCAGCGATATGACCACAGGTATACGACGCAAGAATGTTTTTAATAAAGCAGAGTCTGGATTTTCGGTAGTAGCTGCGACTAGCCTTATGGTAACATGGCGAATTTTATCAGTATCACCCATGCGGCGAAAATCTCCACGGTCTAGCAGATAAAACAGCATTTCCTGCCCTTCCGGCGGCAAGCGATGCACTTCATCTAAGAATAACATGCCACCATCCGCTTTTTCCACTAAGCCGGCTTTATCTTTATCAGCCCCAGTAAAAGCGCCTCGTACATGACCAAAAAGCTGGGACATCAAAAGCTGAGGATTATTTGCATAATCAGCACAGTTAAATACAATAAACTGTCCACCATGAGCAATTTTCCCCTGGCTGCAAGCAAATCTGTACATATATTCAGCAAATAAGGTCTTTCCCACACCTGTAGAACCAACTAATAACGTATCTAAACCTTTTGGGGGATATAGAGCTGAAGCCTTTGCTTGCTCGACTGCGACTTTTAAACTATCTTGGGCACCAATTAAACCATCAAAAGAATCATAATTCTGAGCATTGTCATATAAGATGTTATCATTTTTCAGGTGCGTGGCATCAGATGTCTCTCCCGCCCTTCCTGATTGGGAAAATTCATTCGTAGCTAGCTCTTCAATTTGCCGCTGGTGCCGTACCATTTCGGGAACCTTTCCCTTCAACACGGGATAGATACCTTCTATCCATTTCACTGTGACATAATAGGTGGATCGACTTACTACTTTTACTACCAGCTTCTCCCGATGTAAGGCATTTAAATCACTGCTGACATTACTACGAGAAAATCCTGCTAAAACTGCCACTTCTTCTGCTGTAAAACCTAATGGTTTATGCTGCTGCATCATATTCTTATCCAGTTCTTTCGTGCATAATTCATCTAAAATTTCTAAAATTTTTAATTGACGTTTCATTTTTCGCTCTCCTTTAAGACAGCATAAGCTAGTAGTCCGCCAAGACTAAAGCTATGGGATGAATTGCGCGAGATTTTTTGTCCAGCAAGGCGGAGGAGTCGCGCATATCGGACATATGTAAGGTGACGACAACGAAGCTGGGCAGGAAATATCGCGACAAGAGCATCATGGATTTAGGCTTGGTGGACTACTATTCATTTCTAGTACATTATAAATCGTTATAATCTGTAATACAATTTTTTTTACGATTTGCTGCCTTTTATCCATTACTAAAGGCAATAAAAACATTGTTTTTTTAAAAAGAACACAGAGAAAAAATAGATCGGATAAAAAATAAAACAATTTGTTTTAAATAGTTGCTTTTATACTTTTTTGTCGTTGCGAACAAAGTGAAGCAATCTCTTAACAACAGCAGAAGATTGCTTCGCTATGCTCGTAATGACAAATTAATCTTTCATCCTTTAAAGCTTATAAAGTCTAGCATAATAAAAAAATAAAAGCATGGCTTTTTGTATACCGCTGCTTTTACCTTGAGCAAACTATGCTATTAAATCCATAACTGGTTTCTTGTCTTGGTTACTGGGACAATAAAGTTGCCAACCGGAATGTAGAGGTATCAATTGTCCGTTTATGCCCAATGGCATCGACTAAATCAATTGCAACGACTGCGCCGTTTTTCGAACCGAATAATACATTGGATATACCAGAAATCAGGGCCATCACTGCATGTTCTGCTAGTGTACTGGCTAAAATCCGATCAAATACACTCGGCGATCCTCCCCGCTGTATATGCCCCAATACGGATACTCGGGTATCAAGTCCAGTATCCTTAGCAATCTTCTCACCAATGGTTACAGCACTGCCTACACCTTCTGCTACAACCACAATACTATATTTTTTCCCCGCATCACGAGAATTACTTAATTTGGTGCACAGATCGTCTAAATTCACAGTCATTTCCGGAATCAGTATCTGCTCTGCACCACCAGCAAGCCCAGCCGTCATAGCAATCCATCCTGAGTTTCGTCCCATTACTTCAAGAACCATTACCCTTCCATGTGAAGAGGCCGTATCCCGCAGCTTATTAATCGCTTCTACGACTGTATTAATAGCAGTATCAAAACCAATGGTATAATCCGTCCCCCAAATATCATTGTCAATCGTACCAGGCAGACC
>JBEQCC010000509.1:0-1466 GCA_041639455.1 Pelosinus sp.
TCTTATCAATCTTATCTTTGCATCCTTCATATAGCTCTAATAAGCCGTTTACGGTATCATGATCCGTAATGGCAATATAAGATAACTTTGCATCAATAGCGTGTATTAAAATGTTTTCAGGAGTAAATCGTCCATCAGAAGCTGTAGTATGAATATGTAAATCCGCTGTCATAATTGGCTCATATTCTGTGTTAATTGTATTAAGGTTCTTGTTCCAACCCCAGTTCCACCTTTAAGATTGTAACCATCTTCTTTTTCAATATTTGCAGTACCGGCAATATCAATATGTACCCATGGTGTATTCTCAACGAATTCTTCAATAAATAAACCAGCGGTAATGGCTCCTGCCATACGACCACCAGAATTTTTTAGGTCAGCAATATTACTTTGTATATCCTTTTTATATTCACTGAAATTTGGAAGCTCCCACATCTTTTCTCCCGTATCAGCCGATGCTTGTAGAACTTGCCGACAAAAATTAGCATCATTCGTTATGAGTCCGGAAGTCACGCTCCCTAAGGCTACCACGCAAGCACCGGTTAATGTTGCTATATCAATAATTTGAGTAGCTCCCAGTTTATTAGCATAGGTAATAGCATCAGCGAGAATTAATCTTCCTTCAGCATCTGTAGAAATAATTTCAATGGTTTTGCCACTCATAGAACAAATTACGTCCCCAGGCTTAAATGCCTGACCTGAGGGCATATTTTCAACACAAGGAATAATACCTAAAATATTGACCTTCGGCTTTAACTGTCCAATGGCAGCCATTGCTCCTAAGACTGCAGCTCCTCCAGCCATATCATCTTTCATTTCACCCATATTTAAACTTGGTTTTATGGAAATTCCACCACTGTCAAAAGTAACACCTTTTCCTACAAATGCTGTAAGATGCTTGCTATTGGTATCTCCCATATATTTTAAGATAATCATTTTAGGTCGCTGGATACTGCCTTGAGAGACTGATAACAATGCGTGCATTTTCTCACAAAGCATATCTTCTTTTTCTAATATTAATAATTCAAGATTATTTTTTTGAGCGATCTCTTGTGCATGTAATGCCATTTTTGTTGGCGTCATGTATTGAGATGGATGATTTACTAAATCGCGGGCAAGGTTGACGCTTGATCCTATAATTGATGCAATATGAATGCCTTTATGTAGTGATGCTGTATTATCTTGATCACTTTCAATCAGAAGTAGATCTTTAAGAGGCACATCAGTGTTTTTGGTTTTATAATAATTAAATTGATAAGATCCTAGCAACGTACCTTCTACGATAGCTTGTGCAATTGTCTGAAGATGATTTGTACGTGTGAGTAAACCAGAAGGAATAAAAGCAATTGATGAAGAATGAATCTTTTTTGCTGCACGTATAGCAATTGCTGCTGATGAGCGAATTTTATCGGTTGTTAAGTCTTTTTTGTCTCCCATGCCCACTAGCATAATATGTTTAGCTTCAATTG
>JBEQCC010000509.1:1476-2974 GCA_041639455.1 Pelosinus sp.
CTTCAATTGCTCCTAAAGGATAGATAATAGTGATTTCTCCAAATTCGCTACAATTAGGCTGAGCTAAAATTATTGAACTAAGATAACCTGATAATGCCTGATCAAGTATATTCACAATTGGAGTTGTTTCTTTTGTATTTTTGTATAAACTAACAATTAAAGTATTACATGATGTTTGAACGATTGGCCTATCTGTTACAGCTATTTTCATCGTTAGACTCCTTTATCTTATTATAATAAATATAAGTGTATCATATATTATTATTATACCCAAATAAAATAGCTAAAACCTGCTCTAAAGAACAGGTTTTAATTATTTATCTTGGCTGGACTATTAGCTTCATTGCAGTTCGTTCTTCACCATCAATTAAAATATCTGTAAAGGCAGGGATGCAAATAAGATCAACACCATGTGGTGCTACAAATCCTCTTGCAATTGCTACTGCTTTTACTGCCTGGTTAAGTGCTCCTGCACCGATGGCTTGCATTTCAGCGCCACCACGCTCTCTTAGCACTCCGGCCAATGCACCTGCTACAGAATTCGGGTTAGATTTTGCTGATACTTTCAAGACTTCCATGTTTTTTAGTACCCTCCTTTAAGTTAGAAAAGCAAATGATAAAGTCCTTATTATATCAGTATTCGTTGCTAACCCAAAAAATTCCTTTTTATCTAAAATAAATAATTTTAAAATTGAAAATTTTCTTGTATTCGAATAATCTTACTAATTTTATTAGTAGAAGGGTCAATTTTAATAATTACGGCACAGAAGATTGTCTCACTACCAGATGCTACAGTAAATTTAGTTGGTAAGCCCGTTAAGAATTTTTGTATTACAGGCTCTTTATCAACACCTAAAATCGAATTCCAGCTTCCTACCATACCAATGTCTGAAATAAAAGCGGTTCCCTCTGGTAAGATGCGTTCATCTGCAGTTTGAGTATGTGTATGCGTTCCTACAATGCATGATACTTGACCATCTAAATAATATCCTAAAGCTAATTTTTCGGAAGTGGCCTCAGCATGAAAATCGATAATAATAATTCCGCATTGATCTTTAATTTCCAATAAAATCTGATCCGCAGTGCGAAATGGACAATCGATAGGAGGCATAAACACTCTACCTAAAAGATTAATGACAGCAATCTTGTAATTGTTCATAGAAAGAATATGATAACCTTTGCCCGGTGTGCCTGGGGGATAATTTGCAGGGCGAATTAATCGCTTTTCAGTATCAATAAAATTAAAGACTTCTTTTTTATCCCAAACGTGATTACCAGTTGTAATGCAATCAATACCCAGTTCTAATAATTCATCTAAGACATTGGCTGTAATTCCTACACCACCAGCTGAATTCTCACCATTAGCAATAATTAAATCGAGGTTATATTTCTTTTTTAAGAGAGGAATATAATGAGCTGCCGTACGTCTACCAGGTTGACCACAAATATCACCGATCATCATAACATTCAATTTGCTTACCCTCCATATGAGAAACAG
>JBEQCC010000510.1:0-2961 GCA_041639455.1 Pelosinus sp.
AAATCTAAAATATTACGAATATCCGCTCCCCGCCAACCATAAATACTCTGATCCGCATCACCTACAACACAAAGATTGCGATGCTTATCCGCCAGCATACCTGCCAACAAATATTGGGCTCTATTTGTATCTTGGTATTCATCAATCATAATATAGTGAAATTTACGTTGGTATTTTGCCAAAACCTCTTCATTATTCTGTAAGAGTCTCACCGACAACATGAGCAGATCATCAAAATCCAAGGCATTGTTAGTGCGTAATTTCTGTTGGTATAACTGGTAAATCTCTGCTATTTTTTGTTCATGAAAATTACTGGATAAGGATGTGAATTGCTGTTCATCTTGTAAGGCATTCTTAGCATTGGATATAGCAGCTAAAACACTGCTTGGCTGAAACTGCTTATCATCGAGATTTAATTGTTTTAAACAACTTTTAACGAGAGATTGGGTATCGGAAGTATCATAAATTACAAAATTACTTTTATAACCAGCCATTCCGCTAATCTCCATACGCAGAAACTTAGCACAAAAAGCATGAAACGTACTCAGCCAAATATCTTTGGATTGAGCACCGACCATAGTATGCACGCGCTCCTTCATTTCTGCAGCAGCTTTATTCGTAAAGGTAATAGCTAAAATATTATAAGGTGCTACACCTTGTTCCAAAAGATAGGCAATACGGCAAGTTAATACTTTAGTCTTACCAGATCCTGCACCCGCCATAATGAGTAGCGGTCCATTAGTATGTAAAACTGCTTCCCTTTGCATAGGATTTAAGCCAGCGATAATATTTTGCATAGTTTCCTCCGTAGTAACACATCTTTTAAGTTTTTAATAACCTTAATTCATTCGGCAAAATTACAATATTTCCTGTTAATCATAAAAAAATAGATTATAAAAAGCATTTTAAGCTCTTTTATAATCTATTTATAGGCAACCCCTGAGCTATATTCTTGCCGCTTCTGACATGGGTGGAATAATCTGCTTCTTTCGCGACATAACACCTGGGAGATACAGAACTCGCTCCTTACCCTCGCTGCCAAAGGCTTGCTTTAACAAACTAACAGGCTGCCCAATATATACTAAATGAGTGCCTTCATTCAAAATATCTGTAACCATTAATAAAACCATATCATAGTTTTCCTTCTGACACAGTGCTTCCATACTCTGCTGCAATTCTTCTTTTATCGATAGAACTTCATCAGCATCCATGACAGATATTTGTCCAATCGTCATCCGATAATCGCCAATCTGAAATTCCTTAATGTCATTGGCAATAATATCAGCAGTTGACATGCCCTTAATACTAGCTCCTGCTTTTAATATACTCATGCCAAACTCATGAACATCTAGCTGAGCAAATTCTGCTAATTGCTTAGCAGTCCGTCGATCCTTCTCAGTGCAAGTTGGTGATTTAAATAAAACCGTATCAGACAAAATAGCCGCTAATAATAAACCTGCTATATTTTGCGGTATGGCTATATTACGATGCCAGTACATGTTGGCAACAATCGTAGCCGTGCAGCCAACAGGCTCATGCCGGATAAAGATCGGTTCACTCGTTTGCAAGCCGCCTAAGCGGTGATGGTCAATAATCTCTATGATTTGGGCTTCTTCAATCCCTTCAACAGCCTGCCCGCTTTCATTATGATCTACAAGAATTACTTTTGTCCGCTCCTGCACAATCAATTTATCACGATGAATGGCTCCGACTAATCTTCCATTTTCTACAACTGGATATACCCGATAATTCGTATCAGCGACTATTTTTTTTATATCAGTGACTAAATCTGTAGGCTTAAAGGTAATTACTTCTTTGCGCATGACCATTTCTAGCGGAATACTTTGGTTGATTAAACGAGCACAAGTGTAGGTATCATGGGCTGATGCAATAACCAAAATACCTAATCCGGTGGCTTTTTGGATTACTTCTTCATCCACCTTAACATTGCCTGTAACTACCAGGCAGGAAATACTACAATCTAGACAAGTTAATTGAGCATTCTTGCGGTCCCCTACCAATACAATATCATTCGCGCTAACAAATTTTTGTATCAAACTGTGGCTTCCAGCGGCAATATGCACTCGGCCTGCTACTTTCCGTTCTAAGTTATCTCCACAGAGCAGACTACCCTCTAAAGCCTTTAACACACCAATAAAATCTACACCTGCTTGGCTTAAATCCTGCATTTGCAATTCATCAAAATATAAATTGGCTAAATCACCTACGGTAACAACACCCGTCATAAAACGGTTTTCATCTACAACAGGCACTGATTTCACCTTATGTTGTCTCATAATGCGCCCTAAATCCCGCAATGTATCTTTAGGACCCGCCGTTACTACTTCTGACTGCATAATGTCTTTAACTCTCGGATATAAATCCGTAATCAGTTCGGGCGAGACAAATCCTAGCGTTTCTAAAACAAACTTTGTTTCGCTATTTATTTTTCCAACTCTGGCCGCTATAGCATTTACTCCTCTAACTTGCTGAAAATAAGCATAACCAATTGCCGAGCATATGGAATCTGTATCTGGATTGCGATGCCCAACGACATAAGTCGGTTTAGAAAGTTCTGTCATGATAAGTCCTCCAGTGCTATTTCTTATACTGCTACAATTTTTCCACTTTATATTTTACCTTATTTATTGAAAATTGAATAGCAAGTTATTAATAAAAATAGAAGGATTTGCCCAAAAGTCAAACCCTTCTATTTTTATTAAGTAAATGATAGGCGATAAACCTGTTCAGACTGTTCTTCCTGTTTGTATTGTTATGATTGCCGCGGATGCAATAAACTGTAAAACCAGTATTCTGAATATTTCGCTTTAAGTTCATATCGGTTTTATTTAGATAAAAATTAATACCAGCATCGCCAAGAATGATTAGAGCCGTTTCTTCTGGCGGATAATCAGTAGCGCCGATATTCATAAGGCGAGTCATAACTTGACCATGAGTATC
>JBEQCC010000511.1:0-2960 GCA_041639455.1 Pelosinus sp.
CATATTATTAAATCGGTTCATCCTAGTCCATTATCGGCATGCAGAGGCTTCTTTAAAAGTAAGCCTTTTTCGAAAGCAAATGCAATTCTGGCATCAAGAGGACAAAGTCCCATCAATTGGCAGATTGATAATCTATAACGGTTTGCTGATTTTTCTAAGTAATATAGATAATACAAAAGACCTCAGCGTTAGAGCTGAGGTCTTTTGTATTATCTCTGGCTTAAAAGATGATTAATAAATTGTTGTCCTGTTCGTCCTGAACGTCCGTTATGCTGCCGTTCCCATCTTAGCGCTGCAGCCTGCAATTGTTCTAATGGCAGGCTGATTTTATTTTTTATTGCCAGCTGCTCTACAATAATAAGGTATTCTGCTTGATTTGGGGATAAATAGGTGAGAGTGATGCCGAAACGGTCTGACAAGGACAACTTTTCATTTACCGTATCAAAGCGATGTACATCATCTGAATCTCCCTTTCGATCATCCCAAGTTTCTTTGATTAAATGCATCCTGTTAGAAGTGGCGTAAATCAAAACGTTGGAGGGAGTTCTTTCCATGCCGCCATCAATAATGGATTTCAAATATTTATATTCGATTTCAAATTCTTCAAAAGATAAATCATCTAGAAAAATAATGAACTTCTGAGAAGATTCTCTGAGAATCCCCAGTAATTGATTGAAAGTTTTTAGTTCTAATTTAGAAACTTCTATGAGACGAAGATTTTTGATCATAGGTTCATTTAAGAGTGCTTTAACAGAAGATGATTTTCCTGTTCCTGGAGAACCAATCAGTAGAATATTATTTGCTGGTTTGTCATTAAGAAAGGCAAGAGTATTTTGTAGCAATGTTTCTTTTTGGTGCTCATATCCTGTTATATCTTGCAATTGAATGGTGTCAAAATTCTTTATTCCTGTAAGACCTGTGCTGCTGTTCCAGCGCAAGGCGGTATAGTCAGACATGATGCCGCAAGAATAAGAAGAATAATGATTCATTAATTCTTGAACCAGAGCATCAAGTGGGGCGGATTCTGTAGCAAAGTGATTATAAAGAGTTGATATATTGCTTGTCGCTTTACTGTACGCAGTTGGTATAAAATTATGAATTAAATCGACGAGGCTATGATTTTCTGTTATAGTAGGTAAATCTCGAATTAGAAAATTCTTTAAAACTTTGCAATCATGTAATGCTGCCTGATATAAAGAGGAATTTGTATCTAGCATTCCATTGCTCTTTTCAGCAGTTTTACTAAAAAGATTTTCATCTTTAGAAACTAAATAAATAATATAATTTTTTAGTAGATCTCCTTTTAAATGTAATTGTTCCGCCTTGATTAAAACTTCACTATACAATTCATAATATATATAATGAGGGCAATTTCTTTCCCAGAGAATTTGCATTTTTTTTACAATGCTGTCGGAGAGAATACTGCGATACAATAATAAATTTTGTAGTGGAAAATGTTTGTTATTCATGGTAAAATCCTTCTTTCTATAATTTAAACCTCATTTTATTACAAAGAAATTAATAATGTAAATAGTATAGCGAGTCATTGTCTATACTATTTGCTATTCGCATAAAAAATCCTTTTCCTTTTAGAATAAGAGATAATTTTATTGAGTATGTTCATTAGATGTAAAGGAATCCTCGGCGAACTGTAACCATAAACGTGCGGCGTGGGACATGAAACGTCCTTTTTTCCATATGATGGACATGCTGTGTATGATCTGAGGTCGTACTAATGGTAGGGAAGCAATACGATTGGATAAAATAAGAGTAGAAAAGGCGAATGCTAAGAAAAATAAAAATGTAGATATTACAAACTAAAGAATTTTGGTCTACATTAGCAGTAAGCAGCTAATAATGAGAGGTTTTTTATACTTTTGAAAATGCTCGATAAATACACGTGAGAAGCACTTTATAAAGAAAAGCTCTACATTCCACACGAAATGGAATGTAGAGCTTTTTGATTTTTATAGAGGGATATTGCCGTGCTTTTTTGCGGGTCTAGCTTCTGTTTTTGTTTTGAGCATGTTAAGAGCTTCGATGATACGGATTCTCGTTTCTTTAGGTTCAATAATATAGTCGACAAAGCCTCGTTCTGCAGCTTTGTAAGGAGTTGCAAAATCCTCTACGTATTTTTGTGTTTTTTCTGCTACCTCTGCATCCCCACGAAAAATAATATTGGCTGCTCCGGCAGGGCCCATTACGGCAATCTCTGCTGTTGGCCAAGCGAATACCATATCGGCTCCCAGGTGTCTTGAGCACATGCCAATATATGCTCCGCCATATGATTTGCGGGTAATAACAGTAACCTTAGGAACGGTTGCCTCAGAATAGGCGTATAAGACTTTAGCGCCATGGCGAATGATTCCGCCATATTCTTGGCTGGTGCCCGGCAGGAATCCTGGGACGTCTACTAAAGTCACTAAAGGAATATTAAAGGCATCGCAAAAGCGGATAAAGCGAGCGCTTTTATCAGATGTATTAATATCCATGCATCCTGCCATTACTTTAGGCTGGCTTGCAATAATTCCTATAGTTCTGCCATCCATGCGTGCAAAACAAGTGATGATATTTTGTGCGAAAAAAGGTTGAGCTTCATAAAAATCACCAGCATCAACAATCATTCTGATGATATTTTTCATATCATAGGGAATCGAAGGATCATCAGCGATTGCAGTATTTAAGGCTTCATCCATACGATTTGGTGCATCTGTAGTTTCGTATTCAGGTAAAGAGTCAAGATTGTTACTTGGTAAAAAACTTAATAAATAACGAACCTGCTCTAGGCAATTTTCATCATTGCCAGCAATAAAGTGGGCAACCCCTGATGTGGAATTATGAGTCATTGCACCGCCTAGTACCTCGGCAGAGACTTCTTCGCCGGTAACCGTCTTAATAACTTGCGGCCCTGTGATAAACATTTGACTCGTCCTATCCACCATAAAAACAAAATCAGTGAG
>JBEQCC010000512.1:0-2959 GCA_041639455.1 Pelosinus sp.
GATGCTCCATGGGTACTTTCGCTAATAAAATTACTCCATGCAGAGGGCAATTGTAGCATCCTTAAGGTATGACCCGTTGGTGCTGTATCAAATAAAATATGATCATATTCTATTTGTGTTTTTTCATCGGTGATAAAATTAGAAAACTCATTAAAGGCTGCAATCTCCACTGTACAAGACCCTGAAAGCTGCTCCTCCATATTCTGTATAACACTTGCTGGTAGTTTACCTTTATAGGGTGCAATAACAGATTCTTTATAAGCCTTGGCAGCTTCTTCTGGATTCAGGTTAGCTACTACAAGATTAGGTACCTCTTGAATGGGAGTGCCTTTACTAGTAAGGTTGATACCAAAAACATCCTGCAAGTTAGATGCTGGATCTGTGCTGACTAATAAAACTTTTTTACCTTGATCTGCTAATGTAATTGCTGTAGCACAGGCTGTCGAAGTTTTTCCGACCCCGCCTTTGCCGGTGAAAAATAAATACTTTGTCAGCTTTATATTATCAGGATTAAATAAGTTATACATGCAATGCCCTCCTACGTTCTACTTAGCAACATCCACCTTCACAACAACATCCATCCTCTTTTTCTGTAGCGGCGGCGGCTATTTCTTCTTTGGATACGCCCGACCATTGAGCAAATTCATCCTCTGTAGGATATTTCCTGGTTTTAACTACTTCTCCATCTACGATGGTAATTGGTAAAACCTCTACTTCTTCTTTCATCAAGTAGTCATTTACCTTCTTATTATCTATAAAGGCTTGAGGTTCACTAGAAAGACCATAGCGAATGATGTCAACGCCCTTTTTAGTAAGAGCATTCACAGTAGTCGCCACTCTTAACAACTCTTGATCAATACCAGGTCCACAAATTCCTGTTGCACAACACATTGCTGGATCAAAAATTTCAATTTTACTCATTTTTTTATCGCCCCTTTAATTTATTGACTTACTATAAACATATATGTCTATATTAAAATATAATCATATAGCATTTAATAATTACAAGTGCTAAGCACTTGTAATTTCTAAAGACCCGCATTCATAGTTCTGTTCACGATACGTTCTCAGCTTAGCTATATCATGTTGGTATTGGAGATGCTTAGCAAAATCTTCATCTAATAAAGTTTTTATAAAGGAATGGTCTTTTATTATATCTACGTTAATGCCATAGTATACCCACTGTGATTTTTTCTCACTATAAATAATACCCGCATCGCGAAGTTTTGCCAGATGTCTAGACACATTAGACTGACTAGTTTGGAGTATGGCTTCAATTTCGCATACACATAAATTTTCAACTCGTAATAAATTTACAATCCTAAGTCTGGTTCCATCCCCTAATGCTTTTACGATTCGTGTTATACTCAATGCAAATACCTCCTTTACTATCCAATCTATCAAACAAAGTATGGATACCCTAATATGTCTATATTCATTTTTAATGACTATACTTTGTCTTATCGGGCATTATCTTTTCTCCTCCCTCGCGTACGTCTCACTAGGGCTGAAGCACTACAGAACTACCCTCTAGCCTTTTTCTTTTGTCGCCTTTGATTCAAAATCAAACCAGTGCTGGGTCCGATTGCAGAAGCTGCACACCGACAACATGACTGGCACTTCCACCAATACGCCGACAACAGTGGCCAGTGTTGCACCTGACGTCAAACCGAATAAGGAAATAGTAACTGCAACGGCCAATTCAAAAAAATTACTAGCTCCGATGAGTGCCGCTGGTGAGGCGATATTATGTGGCACTTTAAAATATTTAGCTAGGCCATAGGCTAACGAGGAATTAAAGTAAACCTGAATAATAATAGGGATGGCAATCAGAACAATGCTAAACCAATTATTAGTAATGACTTCTCCCTGGAAAGCGAAGATAATGACCAGTGTTACCAGCAAGGCAATAATGGTTACTGGTTTTAATGGCGTCAATAATTTGTCATTAAACCACTCTTCGCCACGGGATGGGATCAAAATACGTCTGGTAACATAACCTGCAACTAACGGAATGACAATATACAATAGTACCGACATAAACAAGACATCTTTAGGTACGATAATATTGGAAACCCCTAATAAGAACATGACAATTGGTGCAAACAACGCCAACATGAGCAAATCATTAATGGCCACCTGCACTAAAGTGTATGCAGGATCACCATCCGTCAGATAGCTCCATACAAATACCATGGCGGTACAAGGTGCTGCCGCTAGAATAATGGTGCCGGCAAGATATTCATTGGCCATTTGTTCACCAATCATACCAATAAAAACATATTTAAAAAAGAACCAGCCTAACAGTGCCATACTGAAAGGTTTTACTAACCAATTGACAAACAAAGTAATGAATAGTCCCTTCGGTCTGTCCCCTACTTTCAGAATAGCGGAAAAATCAATTTTCAGCATCATAGGATAAATCATTAGCCATATTAAAACTGCAATGGGTAAATTCACATGACTGATTTCCATTTTACTCAGTGAATCAACCACCCCAGGGAACACCTTGCCAAAGCCAATACCAATCACAATACATAGTGCTACCCATAAACTTAAATACCTTTCAAAAAAGTCCAACCTTTTTTCTGTAGACATTAAAATAAAAACCTCCTCTTCATGTAAATAAATATTTTAGATAAAAAACTATCTTATACATTATATGAATATATTTGAATTGATGCATGTACTTATAAAAAAAATTTAGGTATTCGGATTATTGGTGTTGAGCTAAAAAAACATAATGCAAAAATTCTAAAGTTAATCCAATAATATTTTTTAGCTAGTTATTTTCTGATAGGCAATAACATCAAGCAGTTGCCCGAATTTTTGTCCCATGCTCTTAGAATTTTGTCAGCTTTAAAATTCTCATTCGTCAGCTAAGATCTTAAGTACTTCTTAGCAACTTCTATGGATCAAAGATGTAGTACCCCTCGCGAATATGATTATATTCGATTTT
>JBEQCC010000513.1:0-2959 GCA_041639455.1 Pelosinus sp.
AGCACCTTTGATATACCCAAAGAGTTGGGAAAGCAGCAATTGTGAATTATCGGCATAATCAGCACAACTAAAGGTAACAAAAGGAACCTTTTCATTCTCCTGCCCTCTTTGAGGCCATATTTGAGCTGCATAGCGCCACATTGCTTCTGCCATCAAGCTTTTACCAACACCACTTTCACCGCAAATCAAAGTATGAAGACCATTAGGCGGATATACTACAGCAGCTTTCGCCAGCTCAATTTGAGCCTTGATACTGCCTTTGCTCCCAATAATATTTGAAAAAGGAACATCATGGTTTGCATTGTTATCCTTATTTTCTGAGACTTGCGATTCTTTAGCCTGATTTTTTCCATTCTTAATCGCAACGTACATGACTGGCCGTGTACCTTTCTTTTCAACATAGCCTAATTTACATAATTTATTAAGATCTGCCGAGGCATCGCTGCGCTGAATTTCTAACTCCGCAGCAACGGCAGCAGCACTTACACCTGCTATTTTGTCCTTTTCGCTACCTTCTTTTGTAATACGTTCCACATATTCGAGTACCATATCCATTCTAGCAGCCATTACTTTCACTCCTTACCTAAAAGACGCAAATTACGATACTGCTCTTTTTCCTTTGTCCCAGATAATCGATCTGCCCTTGCAATGCCTGTTTTAATACTATAATAAGGGTTGCCAACAATCAATGCTAACATCCACCATTGGCAACCATTCATATATGCAGCCTATGCTCCAACCAAAGGCACTCCATACTCATGAGCAATGTCTTTTAATTCCGCAAGTAATTTATTAGGAATTTCAATTCCTTTCACCAATAAATTTTTTTCTAAAATCTGCTCTCGTTCTCCCGGCAAATAAATTTCACCAATACCAGCAGCCTTTTCGACAGCCTTGATTTCCTCACAAAATCTTTCAGTACGTTCATAATAGTCAGCCGTGCTGATAAACCCACCTATTTTTATCACAATAATAAGATGTCCAACGTCAGCCTGATTATGTGTACCTCTATATGATGCAACACCTTGGCCAAAAGCAGCTCCTGTCAGCACGCCGCTTAAATGATCAATAGCAAGTGCTAATGCGTAGCCTTTAGGTCCAGCCATTGGCAAAATCATCCCTCGCAGTGCTTCTTCGGCATTTGTGGTCGGGCGTCCTTCTTTATCCAGCGCCCAGCCTTCAGGAATCGATAGCCCCTGCTTTGCAGCTGTAATAATTTTTCCTCTTGCAACAATACTAGTGGCTAAATCAATGATGACTGGATTTTTCGCGAACCGTGGAAGGCCTATCGCAATAGGATTTGTACCCAGATAAGCTTCCTTGCCGCCCCAAGGGGGAATTGCCGATAACGCATTTGTGAAAACAATGGAAAGGTAATTCCGCTTAGCTGCCAAATCACAATAAAATCCTGCTGTTCCAAAATGATTGCTTCCTCTGACGCCTGCAGCACACAAGCCAAAGCTGTCTGCTGCTTTTATTGCCGCTTCCATCGCCTTGACCGCAACCACCGACCCCAGCCCATTATCGCCGTCCACGGCAAGTAGTGCAGGCCAAATTTTGTTGATGGTAATAGCAGGTCTAGAATTTATCGATCCCTCGTTTATTCTCATAAGATATCGAGGGAAGCGGCTGATCCCGTGCGTGCCAACACCCCACAAATCAGCCTTTAAAAGATTGTCAGCAACAATTTCACTGTCTGCGATAGGCACACCAGCCTTCACCAGTACCTGCACAACAAATTGATGCAGTGAACTAACAGAAAATATATTTTGCTCGCTGCTCATACAATAATCTCCCCTTAGCTCTACTCATTATAAATCCACGTGTCAGTGATTTATTTAATAATTCCTAGTGCCCCGCCAAGCAACGCAAAAGCGAACAAGCTTAAGAGTACGTTAATAACACGATGTCCTTTCATGATCGCTCGCCAGCTGACAATGGTTAAAGCTAAAGGCAATGCTTTAGGAACGATCTGGTCAAATAACTCTTTAAAGACAATTTTCTTACCCGCTACCACCGTCTGTAAAGCAATATCAACGGTTATAAACTTACAAACCATAATCCCCAATACAAACAGACCCATGATGGAGAAGAACGTTGTTAATTTTTTAAATAATCCGCCTTCCAGTATGGTTGTTACTGCAGTTGTACCCAGTTGGTATCCCTTACGGATGCTTAAACGAGTAATCGTGTAATCATATCCCAGCATACCGATTGCAAAAACCAATGGCCCTAGAAAGCTGCCGGTCGATGCCCAGCCAAGGCAGATACCTAGTAATACGGGCTTATAGAGTGCCCCTGATATCGTATCGCCAATTCCCGCCAGAGGTCCCATCAAAGAACTTTTCAAATCTATAATCGTTTCTTCTGAGATATCCTCCCCCTTGGCTTTTTGTTCCTCCAATGCAATGGTTATGCCATGAATAACAGCTCCCCAGCGAGGTTCTGTATTAAAAAACATCATATGGCGTTTTAAGCCAGCAATTACTTCCTCTGGTTTATCAGGATATAATTTTTGCATGATTGGACCGATCATAGATGCAAAGCCTCCAGCCTGCATTCTTTGATAGTTATAGGATAAATGACTCATCAACCACCAACGCAATGTAGCCATTTCAATATCTTTTGGGGTTAAGGCGACTCCTGTCTCTACTTTCTCTGCCATTATATTTCATCCTCCTCTCTTGCATTAACGGTTACTTCTTTTGGCTGCAATGAAATGTAAATATACCCCATAGCAGCACCAATAAATGCCCCAAATAATAAATTATTCATACCCATATAAGCACTTACAGCAAAACCAAGACCGAAAAACACCAGTAAATCATTACGTGCCATATATTTTAACAACATCGCAACCCCAACAGCCGGCAACACTGTACCAACTGTGTTAAACCCAGCTATCCCCCAGGCTGGTACTGCAGCCAATAATCCGTCAATAACAGTTGGCCCTTAAAAA
>JBEQCC010000514.1:0-2956 GCA_041639455.1 Pelosinus sp.
CTATGTTTTTCATCATTCTAGAATTAAGACAGTGAGTCTTTTTGCTCATTTTTTGCAGTTTCTGGTACCAGTTCCTCATGAATATATCCCGTAAACATAGCTTGTAAATTAGCTGGACTTTCCGTAAATACAAGATATAAATGCAGCGGAATTGACATAACGAAAAAAACTGCCACACCATAATGGAGCATTCGAATGACGTTCAATCCCCCCAATTTCCATTGCAACCAATGAGAGTTCCCAGGAAAGAGCAATGTAATTCCAGTAATTGCACCAATGAGTACTGCTAAAAACCATGAGGAAAATACTAGCTTTTGTCCCGGATTATAACGTCCAAAATTAGGATGACTTTCAGTAATAAAAAAAACATAACGTATAAAGCTAGGCACATTTACCCAATCCCGAGGTAAAAATAAAACTTCAGTGATTTTATTCGTATAAAGATAATAATAAATATGGGCTATTAAATTGACAATAATGATAGAACTAAAAAGTGTATGGGTTTTGCGCACCACTTCCATAGGCAGATACAGCCAACTCCAAGGAGCATCCATGTACAATCCCGTAAACAGCAATACGATTACTGCCAAGAACATAACCCAATGAAAAATGCGTATGGGCAGCGGATGCAAAAGCAGCTTCATTTTTAATACTCACTTCCTAGCGTTTTTCTAAATAAAATTCATCTTTTACTCTACTAAAAAATAGTCTAGAAGTTTCATCGAAACTTCTAGACTATTTTAGATGCTGTTAAAATGTATTTCTAAGTGTTCCACATTTCCGACTTTATTATACAATCTCTTCAACTAGTTCTTTAATAAGCTATTCCTATTATTCGTCACATAAGCTACACCATTTTTCCTTAAAATGATCAACTTATACTTTAGTATTTAAATTATTTTAATATATTAGCATCAGTCGCAGCTACTATTTTTTCAATTTCTTCCAAGTAATATTTAGTTTTCTTAGCATTTCGAATAGCCACACCAGTAACTAAAAAATCAGCCACAAACATGGCACCGATTTCAGAATTATGAAATGACAAACTTTCAAAGGCGCACGTTAGGAAAACATCAGATAACAACGCAAATGGCGACGAATATCCATCTGTGATTGATAATATTTTTGAGTTTTTGCTTTTTGCAACCTGGACAACTTCGAGGGTTCGTTTTCCATATCGCGGTAAACTGATGGCGATAACCAGGTCTTCTGAAGAAAGTTTTACTAAAATAGCTTGTAATCGCCCTGAATCAGTGTTTAATAATTCACTGTCAACACCAATACGATTCAACCCTTCATTCAAATAATTAGCCACCGAAGAACTTCCTCGAATCCCAATAACATATATTTTCTTCGCAGCAAATATGAGATTAAAGGCTTTCTCAATCGCCTCATCAGACATAAATTCCACTGTTTTCTTGATGTTAGTCATTTGGACTTCAGCACATTCAAGCAAAAGCTTATTTTTACCCATTTTTTGTATGTTTTTTTCCAGCCGTACTGGGGGTGGTGCAACTTGGTTACGTAGCATTTCCTGTAGATCCCGCTGAAACTGTGCATAGCCAGTATACCCAAGAGCATAAGCCAGACGCATAATGGTAGCTACGCTAACCCCAATAATTCCTGCCAATTGATCGGTCGTTAAAAACGCCACTTCAGTTGGATTTTTCAAAATATAGTCAGCAACTTTGCGTTGAGAAGAAGTAAGGACTTCCATCTTCTCCTGCAACAACTGCAAAACAATTATTTTCATTTATAATCTCCACCATTCATCAACTATCGTAGTAGTATTATACTAGATAATATGAATGATGTAAAAGAAACTTACTGACAGCTTCTTGTAAACTCTAAACCAATTTGGCTATTATGTAAATTGTTCTGCCGTTTACAAGTCTCACCGATGTTCCTCTCTCCAGTTCCACAGAGCAAAACACTGCATATCTGGGATTATAAATCTATGTAGCCAAACCATAAAGCCCTGCTGGGTTATCCACTAGAATACCATTACGCATTTTCTCGTCAGAAGCCCGTTCAGCCAACAAATCCAGCAAGATAGTATCATCTGGCTGTTGTCTATCTTCGCCGTCGGATGAGGCCAATCACTTCTCCACATAACCCCTCAATTTCAAATATTATCTTTTTCATTAAGCTCAATCGGCTTAATTTCCGGAACAATAAACAAAATAGCACATGCCGATATCAATATACCTACGCCAGCTACGAATAGTGCCATTTGAAAACTGCCAGTAAATTTATAAATAAAACCTGTAATCGTTGGAGCCAGCACACCAGCTATAGAACTAACTGTGTTTATGGCACTGGACACAGTTCCGCCCATTCCTTTGGGTGAAACCTCCGCCAAAATTGTCCACATTATACCAGCTGATGCTGATTCACCTGCAATATTGATTGTCAAGAGAATAACGGCAATGACCGGATCATCAACGAACCCTACCCCAATAACCGACGCGGCAACTAACTGAGAACCCACTAATGTATATTTTCTGGCTTTGGTAACACTTGTACCCTTCTTAATAAGCCAGTCGGAAAAGTAACCCATTGCAGGCTGAGCAACAAAGCCGACAACCCAGGGAATAGAGGCATATATTCCCATTTTGATAATCGAAAAACCTCTCTCCATGACAAGATAAGCAGGCAACCAGCTCACAAATAAAACCCACAGATAATCCAGAAAGAACTTGGTAAGCATAAGCCCGAGAATACATCGATTGCTCAAGAACTGCTTCCATGGAATAGCGCCCCTTTGCGGCTTAGAATCTCCCTCAGTTTGTTCTGAAACATCCTGACCTGACGATAACTGCAGGTTTTTCATTCACAGCCGCAGGCACCGGTGATATAAATAAAGACTTTTTAGATGAGAGAGTTGTTTCAGCCCATCTTGCAGCTTACGGGGCAGCATATGCAGCCGGGGAACTTGTTGTATTTTACGGGGCGG
>JBEQCC010000515.1:0-2954 GCA_041639455.1 Pelosinus sp.
TTAGTGGCTTGAACAATCTCTATTATAGGAAATCTGGTGAGTTTTGTATAACTTTCGACGCGCACCCGCATAGCGGGTGGTTTTTTGTTTCGCAAGCTCAACGGACTAAAGTCACACAATAAAAAAAATCCATTTTCGGAATTTGTGTTCCATTTGCGAATCCATCTTTTTTATTAGCATTGAAACTCTCGCCTTTCTTATCTCAAATGTTCTTCAGATATCAAATTTCTTTACGGTAACCAGATAGGTGGGAGTCCAGGTCATGCTGTCCAGCAGTTCAACCTTGTGGGCACGGATTATTTTATCCAACCAAACCATATTATAAGTTTTCTTCGCCTTAGCGTTTTTTTTAATAACCACTGTATTCATAGATATAACAAAATGGTCCTACCTACTTTATATAGGTTAGGACCATAAATTTTTAGATATACAATTTTATCTGTCAAATGCTTACGAATGTTTTCAAGCATAATTTGAAAAAAGCGTTTTCCCTTCCTTCTGCCTGCATTCTGTAGCTGAATATCTTGTTGTAACAATATTTATACTGATCCGGCCTCTTTTTTCTTTACATGCAATTTAGCCACAATCCATTCCACAGCAACAAACAATACTGGAATTAGGAAAATACCAAAAGCAGTAGCAATCGTCATGCCACCAACAACTGCAGTTCCCATCGCTTTTCTCGCGCTGGCCCCGGCGCCGCTTGCCACCGCCAGCGGCAAGCACCCGATAATAAAGGCAAAAGACGTCATCAGGATCGGACGGAGACGCAATGCTGCAGCTTCGATAGCAGCTTTAACCGGGTCCATCCCCTTATCCACCCTGACTTTAGCAAATTCAACGATCAAGATTGCATTCTTAGCGGCTAAACCGATTAGCATAATCACTCCGATCTGCATGTAAACACTGTTTTGCAGATTCATAGCATATTGAGACAATAATGCCCCGAAAATTCCGGTTGGTACAGAAAGCATGACAGCATACGGGACGCTCCAACTCTCATACAGCGCCGCCAGGCATAAGAAGACAAATACCAAGGCTAATGCCAAAATCTGCATAGTTGCACTGCCTGCCTTTTTTTCCTCCCGGCTTTGTCCTGACCATTCCACGTTAAAACCGGAAGGCAGCTTTTCTTTAGCCAGTTTCTCCATGGCAGCAAGGGCTTGCCCTGAACTATAATTTTCTCCTACAGAGCCATTGATCTGAATGCTGCGGGCGGCATTAAAGCGGGAAATAATAGATGGTCCTGTAGTTAGCTTCGGTTTTATCAAGGTATCTAACGGAATCATAGAGCCATTCGAAGATCGCACATAAATAAAACGCGTCATGTCAGCTTCATTGCGGAACATTGTATCGGCCTGCATAACCACTTTATAGGTACGATTGAATTGGTTGAAATCATTCACCTGGGTGCCGCCAAAATTGACCTGCAGGGCCGTAAATACATCGTTTAACGCAACTCCCAAATTTTTTATCTTTTCCCGGTCAACTTCAAATTCATAGCCGGGAGAATCACTTTTATATGTAGAGTATACTGCACTCACTTCCGGCAGCTGATTAGCTGCAAGTACAAATTCTTTTGTAATCCTATCCAATTCTTCCTTACTGTGACCTGTCATATCCTGCAATACCATAGTAAAACCGCCAACCATCCCCAGACCTGGCAACGAAGGCATGTTAAAGGCCATAATTGAAGCTTCCGGGAACAGGTCCGATTTGCTTTGGACCTGGCTAATGATAGAGTCAATCTGGGTTTCAGGGCCTTTTCGCATACTCCACGGCTCAAGCCCAACAAATAGAACTGCCGTGTTGGCCTTAGCAGCATCTGACAAAATATCAAAACCGGCTATCGTAATAACCTGCTCAACACCTGCTTGTTCTCTGATTTCTTTAGCCACCTGATCGGTTATGATCTGGGTCCTATTCATACTTGCACCTTCCGGCAGATTAACAGCTACCGCAAAAAATCCCTGATCTTCATCCGGTACAAACGTCGTCGGGACAACTTTATATAAGTACAAGGTCCCCACTACAATGATCAGCAAGAAGATACAACAATACTTTGCTTTAGAGATTAATGATTTCACCGTTTCACTATACGCACTGGTAGTTCGGTCAAACCAGTCATTAAACTTAACAAAAAATCTTCCCAGAGCGCTGTCCTTTGCCTGTTCTTTGTAAGGCTTTAATAATAAAGCACACAGTGCCGGGGTTAAGGATAAAGCGACTAGAGCTGATAAAGCCATCGACACCGCGATCGTCAAGGCAAACTGTCGATAAAGAACCCCCACCATGCCGCCGATGAAAGCAACCGGAACAAATACGGCCGCCAATACAAAAGCAATGGCAATAACGGGTCCGGACACTTCATCCATTGCTCGTTTCGTGGCCTCCACCGGTGTCAATCTATTATAGCGAATGTGATGCTCCACTGCTTCAATAACGACAATAGCATCGTCGACAACCAATCCAATCGCTAATACCATCGCGAACAGCGTCAAAGTGTTAATTGAAAATCCAAGAAGAACGAAAGCACCAAACGTGCCAATTAATGATACGGGAACGGCCAGCATCGGAATCAACGTTGCCCGCCAGCTTTGCAGAAAAAGAAAAACTATGATCATAACGAGGGTCATCGCTTCAAAGAAGGTTTTAACCACCTCGTACATAGATTCAGCGATAAAATTCGTATTATCAAAGACAGATTTATATTTCATATCCGGCGGAAAATTTTCTGCTGCTGCTGCCACAGCTTTTTTTACTCCTGCAATGGTATTCATTGCATTCGCATCGCTGGTAAGCTGAATGCCCACCGCAACCGCATTGGCCCCATCCTGTTTTGAGGAGTAATTCAATTCTTTTCCGGAATTCTCAACTCGTGCAATATCCTTCAGGTACACAAAGGAGCCATTCCGCTGAGCCTTCACGATAATATTTTCAAAATCAGCAATACT
>JBEQCC010000516.1:0-2943 GCA_041639455.1 Pelosinus sp.
AGCAGCGAATGTTGAATTAGTAGGTTATGAGAAAATTGGCTCTGGCTTGGTGACAGTAATGGTGCGTGGTGATGTTGGTGCCATTAAAGCGGCAACCGATGCAGGTGCCGCAGCGGCTCAAAAAGTTGGTGAAGTCGTGTCAATTCACGTTATTCCACGTCCCCATACCGATGTGGAAAAAATTCTTCCCAGAATAAAATAGGAATTTAATGTGGAGGTAGAAATTATATGCAAGAGCAATTAATTGATAAGGTTATGGATGAAATTAAAAAGCGTATGGAGAATCATACTCCTGCTGCGCAAGGAGCTCAAGAAAAACCTAAAGCTTCAGCAAATCCTGGTATTACTGAATTTGTGGGAACTGCAATTGGCGATACCATTGGTTTGGTAATTGCAAATGTGGACCCTATGCTGCATGAAAAAATGAAAATTGATCCTAAATATCGTTCTATTGGTATTTTAGGTGCTCGTACTGGTGCTGGTCCACATATTATGGCTGCTGACGAAGCTGTAAAGGCAACCAATACAGAGATTATTTCCATTGAGTTGCCTCGCGATACCAAAGGTGGAGCAGGACATGGATCATTGATTCTCTTTGGCGCGGAAGAAGTATCAGATGCTCGGCGTGCAATTGAAGTTGCGCTAAAAGAACTGGAACGTACTTTTGGCGATGTATATGGCAATGATGCTGGGCATATTGAGCTGCAATATACAGCGCGGGCAAGCTATGCAATTAATAAAGCCTTTGGTGCTCCGGTGGGAAAAGCCTTTGGATTGATTGTTGGCGCTCCTGCCGCCATTGGCGTACTTATGTCTGATGTTGCTGTAAAAACGGCTAATGTTGAAGTAGTTGGCTATGGCAGTCCAGCAGGCGGGACAAGTTATTCCAATGAAGTAATTCTTCAGGTTACTGGTGATTCTGGTGCCGTACGCCAAGCCGTACTTGCTGCTAAAGAAGTAGGCGTTAAATTATTGGAAGCTATGGCTGGTCCGGCTCCATCATCAACTAAACCGTATATCTAAAGCAGGGAGGGGAAAACAATGAAGAAATCAAAACGTTTTGAAGTCTTAGCTGCCCGCCCTGTAAATCAGGACGGTTTCGTAAAAGAGTGGCCAGAGGTTGGTCTGATCGCTATGGGCAGCCCTAACGATCCGGTGCCTAGTATCAAAATTGAGAATGGCAAAATCGTAGAAATGGACGGCGTTGCCCGCAGTAATTTCGATTTTATTGAGCAATTCATTGCCGATTATGCGATTGATGTAAAGATTGCCGAAAAAGCAATGGCAATGGAAGCTGGCCAAATTGCTAAAATGCTTGTTGATGTAAATGTTTCAAGAAAAGAAGTGGTTGACATTGTGCGTGGTTTAACCGCTGCCAAACTGGTAGCTGTGTTTAATACCATGAATGTAGTAGAAATGATGATGGCTATGCAGAAAATGCGGGCTCGCAAAATTCCATCTAACCAATGTCATATTACGAATGTAAATGATAATCCGGTTTTGATTGCCGCTGATGGTGCAGAAGCTGCATTGCGCGGTTTTGATGAAATGGAAACTACCGTTGCTGTTGTGCGTTATGCCCCTTTTAATGCCTTGGCATTATTAATCGGCAGCCAAGCTGGTCGAGGTGGTACACTGATTCAATGTGCTTTGGAAGAAGCAACAGAATTAGAACTTGGTATGCGCGGTATTACTGCTTATGCAGAAACGATTTCCGTCTATGGTACAGAAAATGTATTTGTTGATGGTGATGATACACCTTGGTCAAAAGCATTTCTTGCTTCAGCTTATGCTTCACGTGGCCTAAAAATGAGATTTACTTCCGGTACTGGTTCAGAAGTACAGATGGGTTACGCAGAAGGAAAATCCATGCTGTATTTGGAAATTCGCTGCATCATGCTTACCAGAGGTGCTGGAGTACAAGGTCTGCAGAATGGTTCTGTAAGTTGTATTGGTGTGCCGGCTGCTGTTCCATCGGGGATTCGCGCTGTATTGGCAGAAAACCTTTGCGCAGCGATGTTAGACATGGAAGTAGCATCCAGTAATGACCAAACCTTTACACATTCGGATATTCGCAAAACAGCCCGTACCTTAATGCAGTTCCTTCCTGGTACAGACTTTATCTGCTCTGGCTATAGCGGTACACCGAATTATGATAATATGTTTGCTGGTTCAAACTGGGATGTTGATGATTATGATGATTGGAATATCTTGCAGCGCGACTTGAAAGTAGATGGCGGTTTGCGTCCGGCTTTAGAAGAAGAAGTTATTGCAGTTCGTAATAAGGCAGCCAAAGGACTTCAGGCTGTGTTTAAAGAACTCGGCTTCCCAGCAATTAGCGATGAAGAAGTGGAAGCTGCAACCTATGCTCACGGAAGTAAAGATGTGCCGGCACGTAATGTAGTTGAAGATTTAAAAGCTGCACAAGAACTAATGAGCCGCGGCATTACAGGCATCGATATTGTTAAAGCATTGGCTAAAACCGGCTTTACCGATTTGGCTGAACATATCTTAAATATTTTGAAACAACGTATTTCCGGAGATTATCTCCATACCTCCGCGATCCTGGATAAAAACTTCAATGTTATCAGCGCGGTAAACAGCCGTAATGACTATCAAGGTCCGGGAACTGGCTACCAAATGAGTAATGAAAGATGGAATGAAATCAAAAACATCAGTCAGGCAATCAATCCGTCTGATTTTGATGCTTAAGTTAGAAAGAGAGGTGTAGTGTAATGCAAATTAACGAGCAAGTGATTCGGGAAATCATTCTGCAAGTGCTGCAAGGTATGGAACAGCCTAAACCTACTACAAGTACAGCAACAACTGCTATTGCAGGACGTCCCATGACCTTAGTGGAAAAAGGGGAAGCACGTCCAGGCACAAGAGCCGATGAAGTAGTAATTGCCTTGGCTCCGGCTTTTGGAAAATATCAAAATAAAA
>JBEQCC010000517.1:0-2940 GCA_041639455.1 Pelosinus sp.
CATAGCTTTACGATATGGACGGCACCCTGTAATCGCTTCATACACGTCGGTAATTGCCAATAAACGAGCATAATTTAGAATTTCTTCGCCCTGAAGTCCTCGCGGATATCCTGTACCATCTATTTTTTCATGATGCTGCCATGCCATATGAGCGACAAGGCTTGACAGTTCCCAGCGCTTTTTCATCAATAAATTAAATCCAGACTGGGGGTGTTGTTTAATGATGCCAAATTCTTTTTCCGTCAAGCGATCCGGTTTATTGATGATTTTTTTATCGACTTTCATTTTACCGACATCGTGAAGTAAGGCACCACAGGTAATTTCTTTGATTTGGGGAATGGAAAAACTGCAAGAATAAGCCAATAAAGCAGTATAAATAGCACAATTTAAGGAGTGATCTAAGGTGTAGTCATCATGAGTTGCAATTCCGGTTAATTGGATGCTTATGGAGGGGTGAATAATTAATTCTTCAACGATATCAGAGGCAATAGAACTGATGGAATCTATGGCAAAAGCTTCTTTATTGCGAATTTTTTCCATAGTAGAACTTAATATAGAGAAGGCTCGTTGCTGAGTTTCTACAGATAAATATTCTGGAATCGCTATATCTGCATATCTTTCGTCGTGAATAAAGAGCGTTTTTACTTTCAACCTTCGTAACTTGTTAAGGTAAACTTTTGTTAACCTAACTCCTGCAGCAAGCAAGATGTGTCCTTTTTTGCTGTAAAGGTTTCGTGCTAATATCATACCTGGGTGTACTTCCGTTAACCTAATCTGTCGCAAAATGAGAGCTCCTTTATTTTCAAAAAAATCAGCAATACATGCCTGTTAGTATATACGATGAAGAGAAATCACACAAAAAAACTTAACTGCAGATATGAGGCAGTTAAGCTTTTCATCATATGCAGCGTGGCGATCATAGATTGTAATCCTTAGACCCTATAGCTTTGCGTCCTTACCTTTCAGTAAGTTTGCCAATATATAATTTAAGAAAATAAATAATTGTAGTATTAAAATAAAATGATACCACATGAGAAAGGCGAATTATGTCGTAATTTGAAGAGAAATAAAAAAATAATTTGTTGCCAAGGGGTTTATGTAGAGGTTGGTATATTTTTTACGATAGCATCATAAAAGTAAATAGTGGGTTTCTAACGTACGGGAGGCGGCCGTTATGCTATCACCCAGTTTGGAAGATTATTTAGAAGAATTATATCGCTTTTCTTTATATAACGATATTGTACGGGTTACTGATATAAGCCGAAAATTGAATGTATCGCTGCCCTCTGTAAGTAAAGCGTTACGTAAATTAAAAGCTGGACAATATATAGATTATCAACGCTACGGCATTATTGATCTAACTGATAAAGGGAAAAAAACCGGAAATTTCTTAGTCGAGAGAAATAAGATATTGCAGGAATTTCTCACTTTGATTTGCGCTGATTGTGATATAGCAGCAGAGGCAGAAGCTATGGAGCATTATCTTTCCAAAGAAACGATCAAATCAATTCAATTGCTCGTAAAATTTATGCAAGAGCATACGGAATGTTATACTATTTTTTTAGAGTACGTGATGAATCAAGAAGAGAAGGAAGAGAAATGATGTACAATATCCCTATTCGTAGCAAATTTGAGAATAGGGATATTTCTTTATGACAACCCGATTATCTATTTCAAGTTAGCATAAATCATTTTTTTCTTTGCGGACAAGAGTCATAAACGCTTTCATGGAATCATTAAGCCACTTATTTTTATGATATACTAAAAAAGCATTCATCTGCACTTATGTTCCTTTTCAAGGAAGGGCGACAAGCTCTCCTGCTTGTATTTCTTTTTGCACAGAGACTAAAGGGAGGAGGGCTATGCCTGAATTATGTATTACCAGCTGTTTAATTACTTCTGTTTGACCTATTTCCAGGATTGCCTTTAAGCGTACCCTGTATGTTCTAAATCTTTTTCAAGTACAAGGCAAGACATTACGGCAAAGCGCCACTGTAATGATCGAAATTACCCATCCTGATTTTAGACCTAATTTGCGTGAGCAGGCAAAAATGGAAGGATTGCTATAATAGACACATGAATTCTGTTTCCTTAATGGCTCATAAAGAACGCTAAACACAAAGACCCCCATACCGACTTCGTCGGGGTATGAGGGGCTTTGTGTTTCAAAATATGTCTTAAAGGGATGGGGAGAGTTTTTCTTATCAACAATCATTCATTCTTCTATACTAAGTTGAGTAATCGTGCTGACTGGGCTACTAAAAAGCAGACAATGAACGCAATGACAGTGGGAATTAGAAATGTCAAAAAGGTCCACTTCTTACTGCCTGTTTCTTTATAAGCGGATAGCAAGGTTGTGGTGCAAGGCCAGTGAAGCAGGGAAAAGAGCATTGTGCAGACAGCTGTTAACCAAGTCCAGTTATTTTGGATAAGTATATCTCGTAATTCCTCTAAGGTGCCATATTCCATCATTTGACCAGTTGATAAATAGCACATGATAAGAATTGGCATAAGGATTTCATTAGCAGGCAGGGCTAGAATGAAGGCTAAAAGAATAAAACCGTCTAGGCCAATGGCGTAAGCAAAAGGCTGCAGCCAAGCTGCTAAATGACCAATGATGTTTATTTCGCCTATGTAAATATTGGCAAGCAGCCAGGTAATGGCACCTGCTGGTGCTGCCATGATAATTGCCCGTTTTAGGACGAAAATTGTTCGGTCAATGAGAGAACGGTAAATAATAGCGCCTAATTGGGGCTTGCGGTAAGGAGGCAGCTCTAAGACCATAGAAGAAGCTTCTCCCTTTAGTAGTGTGTGTGATAAAGCCCAAGATACAGCAAGGGTTACAAGAATTCCCAACATAACCAAGCTCGTTACTACTAGTGAGGCTACAGCAGTTTGTAATTCAGATACCATTATACCGCCCATAAAAATAGTGGCGAT
>JBEQCC010000518.1:0-2940 GCA_041639455.1 Pelosinus sp.
AAAAAGACATTACTTACGAATTTTTAGGGGGATTACTCATGAAAAAGAAAATATTCGCTCTTATGGCAGGTACTATGTTGGCTACAAGCGTTGGATATGCTGCCCCAATTACAGATCTTGCTCCAGGAGAAACCACAATTGGGTATAATCGTTATAATTTGGACCAAAATGGACGTAGCGTAGACGATGATAGCTTCTATATAGAAAATGCTCTTTCAGATAAATTTACTGCTGGCATTGAGAGAAATGGTTATTCATCAAACTATGGAGGCTCCCATACTACCGATATCTATGTCCACTATAAATTAGACAATAATGTACGCCTGATTGCTGGCAATAGAAATTATAGTGGAGAATCGGATAAATTCTTCTATGGTGTCGGCGTGAGTGCAAATTTAGCTCCTAGATTAGATGGCTATGCATCTGTAATAACAAACAGTGTAGAGACTGGATGGCAAACAGGACTAAACTATGCGATAGATGGTAAAACCTCTCTTAATCTTGGATATAAATCCGATAAACGCGACTATTCCTCAACGCGGGATGGTGTAGGCTTTGGCATTAATCGCAAATTTTAAGACAGTATGCGATCAGACTGGCAACAATTCTGTTGCCAGTCTAATCTTTTTATTTCGCCAATACTACTTCTAAAAAAGCTTTCATATATTGCGGCAAATCAGGGGGACGACGACTGGAAACCAGATTCCCATCTACCACCACAGCTTCATCCAGCCAAATCCCACCTGCATTCTCCATATCATCCCTAATACCAGGAGTACTCGTAACCTTTCTGCCCCTTAGAATATTAGCAGAAATGAGTACCCACCCCGCGTGGCAAATCTGTCCAATGGGCCTTTGCTCCTTGTTAAAATCTTTCACAATTTGCAGTACTTCGCTAAAACGTCGTAATTTATCTGGAGCCCATCCTCCCGGTACCAATAAGGCATCATAATCCTCCGCATGTACTTGCGAAAAGCTATAATCCGATTCGATGGGAACGCCGTATTTTCCTATATATTTTTCTTTTGCTTTTTCACCGACAATATCCACCTGTATTCCCGCTTCCCGTAAACGCAAAACGGGGTACCACAATTCTAAATCTTCAAAATCATGATCTACTAGTTGAAGGGCTTTTAAAACTTTCTTGGTCATCTCTAATCCTCCTTATTTTCTTTTACAACATAATTTCTGAAATTTTGTGATAATTCCTGCTTGAGCACCAAGATTTATGATTAGAATAAAAGAAGGATACTTCACTCCCCCTCTCCAAATAACATGTGCTCCTAGCGATTCTATATTTCTATTTAAAAATCAAGTAGTAGATATTTGCAAATAAAAAAATGCCGTACCCGAAGATAAGGCGACTATTATTACTCCTCAATAGACTATTTATTACACACATTATAATAATATGATTTGCATAGCCCCGATCAATCTTGACGATAATAAGAAAAAGCATTATACTTAGGTTTATCAAAGGGGAGTAATTAATATAGGTGCTATCAACATAATGGTGTAACAACCTGGTAGTACCCGCTATTTGCGTAATGAGACTTTTGGTGCTTTTTAAGAGCACCAGAAGTCTTTTTTTATTTGCCCTTACATATCAAAATTGGAGGTAGTTATATGCTGAGTCTTTATGTAACATTATTAGTAGCTATTATTGTGATCTATTACAGCTGTGAATTGTTTGTCAATGCCATTGAATGGGTTGGCAGAAAGTTTAACGTTGCACAATGTGCCGTTGGAACCATTTTGGCAGCCTTTGGAACTGCTTTGCCGGAAAGTGTTGTAACCCTGATGGCAGTCGCCTTTAATTCCAGTGCTGAGCAAAAAGATATTGGTATTGGAGCCGCTTTGGGTGGCCCTCTTGTACTTGGAACCATTTCTTATGCGGTAGTGGGACTCTGTATTATCTTTTTCCGCAAGAAGCGGGATTTAGGAGTCGAGATTGATATTGACAGCAAAAAATTGAGCCGAGACCAGCTATGGTTTGTATCCATCTTTATCTTCAAAGTATTAATGGGTCTTTTCATCTTTAGTCTCAAACCCTTGGCAGGCATCTTATTTTTAGCGGCCTATGCATTTTATTTTTATAAAGAGATGGGAGCAGAATGTATTATCTCAGAAGAGGTTATGGAGCCATTGACCTTTCAGCCCAAAAAGAAAGATCCAACGGTATTTTGGGTCTTATTCCAAACCTGTATTTCATTAATGCTTATTTTTATCAGTTCTCATCTTTTTGTTAAAAATTTAGAAGCTCTTAGTGTCTCTTGGAATATGTCTCCATTGATTGTTTCTCTATTGATCAGTCCGATTGCTACGGAATTGCCTGAAATATTAAATGCGGTGATCTGGGTAAAGCAAGGAAAAGAAACTCTTGCTTTAGGTAATATTAGCGGCGCAATGATGATACAGACCACCATTCCAACTGCCTTAGGGTTATTTTTTACGCCTTGGTTCTTTGAGTTTCATCTTATCTGGGCGGGAATTATAACTCTGCTTTCGGTTCTTTACCTATTAATAACGCTAAGACAAAATAAGCTATCTCCAAAGCGCTTGGTTTATGCCGGAGCTTTTTATCTTCTGTTTTCCTGTATATTCTTTATAAAATAAGGTATAAGAGGATGGTCAATTTGAACTCAAATCGGCTATCCCCTTATTTATGACCGCATTATATCGGGATGGCACTTTTTGCTTGATGGATTCAGTAGCAACAGCCACTTTAATGCCTTCAATTTTTTTAACCTTCCTACGGCAAAAAACGAGCAAGATTATATGACCTTTCTCATCATCTCATTCAAGCTTCCTACTTGATATCCTTCCAAATCCAATGTTATATAGTGGAAGCCAAATTCTTTAAATTTACTGGAAATTTGATCAAGGATGTTCTCTTCTAGAAGTAATTTCTTTTTATCTTTATTTCATCTTTAATTTAAA
>JBEQCC010000519.1:0-2936 GCA_041639455.1 Pelosinus sp.
CTATGTCAAATGCTACAGGGTTAATCCCAGATGTAATCGGCGGACATGGTGTTGCGGCGACCGTGAAAGAATTGCCAGATTTATATAAACTCAAACAAGATGGCGGTATCTTAAATCAACATGGTGTTGTTGAATATGTAAATGGCATTGCCCCAGGAGTATTTGTTGCTGTGTCCACTGAAAATGAAGAAATCGCTTATCAAATGCGCTATCACAGTATGGGCAATGGTCCATTATGGATTTTGTATCGCCCATATCATTTGTGTAACTTAGAAACTCCATTAACGGTTGCTAAAGCTGTTATTGATGGTGAATCTACGATAGTGCCAATTGATGGTCTTGTTAGTGAATGCATTACCGTTGCAAAAACAGATTTGAAAGCGGGTCAGTACATTGATGGTATTGGTTGCTACACAACCTATGGCTCGATTGCCAGTGCTGCCGAATCTGATGCTAAAGGCTATGTTCCTTATGGTTTGGTATCGAATAAGACTCGCATGTTAAAAGATGCGAAAAGGGGTCAGCTTTTAACTCTGGATATGGTGGAATTAGATCAAACAACATTGATTTATGAGCTTCGCAAAGAACAAGATGCGATGTATAATAAGTAGAATATTTATCGATTAAGAGTTACAATAAAAGCTGATATGAATTTTCATATCAGCTTTTATTGCAAAACTATTAGTTACTAAAGAAAATAGAATGTAAAAGGAGAGAAACAAATGAGTAAGATTGAAGAGATGTCAGTAAATGCAATTCGAATTCTAGCGGCAGATTCGGTACAAAAAGCGAATTCCGGTCATCCTGGACTGCCCCTTGGCTGCGCAGCCATGGCTTATGAATTATGGGCAAATCACATGAAACATAATCCTAAAAATCCAAAATGGGTAAATAGGGACCGCTTTGTTTTATCAGCTGGTCATGGATCTACATTACTCTATTCGCTATTACATTTATTTGGCTATGGTAATTTGTCAATTAAAGACCTCGCGCAATTTAGACAAGAGGATTCGCTAACTCCAGGTCATCCGGAATATGGTCATACCGCAGGAGTGGAAGCTACAACCGGGCCACTTGGCGCTGGTATGGGGATGTCCGTAGGTATGGCAATGGCAGAAGCTCATCTTTCTTCCATCTTTAATAAAGAGGGATTTCCAATTGTAGATCATTATACCTATGTACTAGGCGGTGATGGATGCATGATGGAAGGCATCACCTCAGAAGTACTTTCATTGGCAGGGACCTTAGGTTTAAGTAAGCTGATTGTATTTTACGATAGCAACAACATTACCATAGAAGGAAGCACGGACATTGCTTTCACAGAAGATGTGGAAAAAAGAATGCAGGCATTTGGCTTTCAGACTATCATAGTAGAGGATGGCAATGATCTTAAGGGAATTGGAAAGGCAATTCAAGAGGCAAAAGCTGAAATTAATAAACCCTCATTTATCATAGTAAAAACACAGATTGGCTATGGCTGCCCAGCAAAACAATGCCAAGCAAGTGCACATGGCGAACCCTTAGGTGTAGAAAATGTTGCAGCTTTGAAAGAAAATCTCGGATGGGAAAAGCAAGATGCGTTTTATGTCCCTGATGCGGTTTACCATCATTACAAAAAGATTGCAGAAGAAAAGGCGGAGGATGAAACAACTTGGAATCATCTGTTCTTTGCCTATTGTGAAAAATATCCTGAGATGAAAACCCTTTGGCAGCAATATTTCAATACGAATCCATTAACAGATCTTCTTGAGAAAGAAGAGTTTTGGGCTTACGCTGACAAGGCAGACGCAACGCGAAACCTGTCTGGGGTTATGATCAATCGCATTAAAGATATACTGCCAAACTTTATTGGCGGCAGTGCCGATCTTGCACCCTCCAATAAAACATATATGAAAGATGCCGGAGATTTTTCAAAAACGGATTACAGTGGCAGGAATATTCACTATGGTGTAAGAGAGATCGGAATGGCAGCGATTGGTAATGGGCTTGCTTTACATGGAGGACTGAAAACTTTTGTTGGGACTTTCTTTGTATTTAGCGACTATGTAAAACCAATGGCAAGATTGGCATCGCTGATGGAACTGCCTGTTACATATGTTTTGACTCATGATAGTATCGGTGTTGGTGAAGATGGTCCCACCCATGAACCAATCGAACAATTAGCTATGCTGAGATCAATGCCAAATTTCACTGTATTCAGACCAGCAGATGCAACGGAGACATGTGCTGCATGGTACTATGCTATTACATCGGCCAAAACGCCGACTGCTTTAGTTTTATCAAGACAGAATCTGCCACAGCTAAAAGGAGCAAGCAAAGAAGCATTAAAAGGTGGATATATTCTGGCTGATTCCAATAAAGCAGTGCCAGATGGAATTATTATAGCTAGCGGATCAGAAGTAGAATTGGCAGTGAATGCAAAAGTAGAATTAGCGAAAGAAAATATTGACGTAAGAGTTGTCAGTATGCCTTCTATGGATGTTTTTGAAGAGCAGTCAGACGAATATAAGGAGAGTGTGCTGCCTAAAGCCGTGAGAGGAAGAGTCGCAGTAGAAGCAGCCAGCGATTTTGGTTGGGGCAGGTATGTTGGATTTGATGGTGCCTATGTAACCATGAAAGGTTTTGGGGCATCAGCGCCAGCAAAAATATATTAACGAAGTTAAACCAGCAATGACAGGTCTAATAATTTCGTCATTATGCCATGAATCATTAATTTTATTAAGATCCAGCCCACTATACGATAACTTATACAATACTAACAATGTTTTAGGCCTTTGGACTCTGATTCGAACCACGCATCTAGCTGGACAAGGCCAAATCCAAGCTCAAATCGAACGTGAAAAGAAAGTCTTGGAACGCAAATGTCAAGCCCAAAACCAAAATCTAAGGGAATACTGTATCGAATATCGACAACAAGTTGAAAAGTTGATCTTACT
>JBEQCC010000520.1:0-2932 GCA_041639455.1 Pelosinus sp.
CATGGCAAGCAAGCCTAAAAAGATTATGTTCGCAATATCAGACACAGGCGGTGGACATCGCAGTGCTGCAGCATCGATTATAGCTGCACTTGATAAAGAACCGAGCATACAATCTACTATTGTTGATTTCCTGCGGACTACAAATTTCCCAGGGCTAAGAAAAGCCCCAGAAATTTATGATTATTGCTCGAAGAATCATGTATGGTTAAACAATTTGTTCTTTAATAAAACAAATAGCATCAATCGTATTAAAGCACTGACAAGTATTGTATATTTTCAATCCCGCTATAGTATAAAGCAAGCCATAGCGAATAGTAAGCCGGATGCTGTTGTGGCTGTTCATCCACTTGTCATTGGTTTATTACATCAAACGCGCAAAGCATCTCGTGGCACTTGGCCAATCATAGCTGTCGTTACCGATCTCGTTACGATACATGCGTCGTGGGCAACGCCGGGAGCAGATGTGTATTTGGTTCCTACACAAGATGCATTTCAATCCCTGATCCAGTACGGTATTCCCTATAGTCAGATTATCTATACCGGTTTTCCTGTACATCCTAAATTTATAGACTTTCCTATAGCAAAACAGCAAGCCTGTGGTGAACTTGGGGTAAAGAGTGATGCATTTACAGTTCTTCTTACGGGTGGTGGAGTGGGGGCGGGAAACATGCGTGATTGGGTGCATACACTCAAAGCACAGTGTCCTGGCAAACAAATTTTGGTTATAACAGGAAATAACAAAGCGTTATATAATGAACTTAAAAAGTCAGACTCCCATTTCGATGGACTGCATGTCTATGGTTTTGTTGATAACATGGAAAAACTGATGGCAGCAAGTGATGTAATTGTTTCCAAGGCTGGTCCTGGTACTATTATGGAAGGTGTGACGATGAAGAAGACGTTGATTGTTACGGAAGCAGTCGGCATTCAAGAAACTGGCAATATTGACTTTATTACCAAAAATCAATTAGGCTATCACTGCCCGACTCCAAAAGAAGCATGCAAAATCATTAACCAAATTGCTAACTCGGCTTCTTTCGGAAATCTAACATACAAGGATGTATCAGCTATAAATGGCTCCCAAAATATCGCTGACATTATTCTTGATACCATGAATGCAGCAAGCGCAGCCAACCCCTCTAGGCAATCCCACGAAAAACAGATTTTTATCGGTGCATGAGAACAAAAGCCATTTTCCGTTAGTGGAAAGGGCTTTTGCTTTTTAGTAAAAAAGAGAAATCATCCACCTTTTATTAGGCAGACGGCTTCTCTTTTACTAATTGGCAGGAATGTAGCCATCATTATAAAGATCTTCGTTTATTTGCTTGCATGTTAAGGCTTTAAATTGTACGGCATCCTGTAACTCTTGCTTCCCTTTTGAGTAGTAGCCTGTATTTCGAAGACTTATTGCTATTTTCATATCTTTTAAAGATTGAAGGAGCAGATCGCAAGTTCGAAGCAGTTGTATTTTATCATCTTCATATTTGCCAGTAAGGTTCAAGGAATATATTTTACCGCGTGTATCCTTTATTGATTCATTCAACTTCGACAAATTCGTATTCATGACACTCGGAGTAGCGCGATCATTGGCATAATCGTCAATGAGCCCTTGATACTCCTTTATATCTTTTTCAAGGGCGGTGTTAATTTCTGAAAAAGTTGTAAAAATCTCTGCAAGCTGTTCTTGACTTTGAGGAGGAGCTGATTCTTCTTGGATGACGTCAGCGGAAGCCGCATTGATGGGAGAGGCATTAAAAATAAGCATACATAAACTGACGGCAATAAGGGTCGTACGTGATTTCTTAATCATTTCTACACATCCTTTTTAATCAGAATATCATGCTGGAAACAATTAGGCAATATCCGATTCCTCAGCTGCAGTAAAATATATGGTTAACAAGAATCTCCCGGGCTTTATGATAAAACCTGGGAGATTGGTATTTACGCCAGCGAATCCATTAGATATTATATTCAATTAATGAAATATAACGGGATAGGAATTGTTTGGTACGATCTTCTTTTGGATTATTTAGTATTTCTTGTGGGGGACCCTGCTCTACGATGACGCCGCCATCCATGAAAATGACATGATCGGCAACCTCGCGGGCAAAGGCAATTTCATGAGTAACTACCACTAGGGTACAATTGACTTCCTGAGCTACTTTTTTCATTACTTCCAGTACTTCACCGACTAATTGCGGATCAAGGGCTGAAGTTGGTTCATCAAATAAGATTACATCGGGATTAAGGGCCAGCGCACGAGCAATGCCAATTCGCTGCTGTTGCCCCCCTGATAATTCATGAGGATAGGCATCGGCTTTATGGCCCAGACCGACCTTTTCTAAGAAATATAACGCTTTTTCTTTAGCGGCCGCTTTGGGGACTTTTCTTACAATTGCCAAACCTTCCATAATATTCTCTAAAGCGGTTTTGTTCTTGAAAAGATTGTACATTTGGAAAACCATAGCCGTACGCTGCCTGATTTTATGAATATCTGCTTTTGTAGCCTTTTCCACATCAAGATGGAGATCATCTAAAATGATTTCCCCGCTGTCGGCTCTTTCCAGGAAGTTTACCGAACGCAGCAATGTTGTTTTTCCAGAACCGCTTGGTCCGACAATGACCGTTACAGAGCCTGTAGGAATTGTACAAGTAATTCCTTTTAAAACTTTATTTTCACCAAATGTTTTGTGGATATTTCTAAATTCAATCATATGTTAGCTTCCTTCTTGAAAATTCCTAATTTCTGTTCCGCAAGCAAAAAGAGCTTCTCAAAGACGATACTGATGCTCCAATACATAATTGCTACGACTAAGTAGGTTTCTAAATAACGATAGGTTTCCACAGAAGCAATTTTGGCACCGCCTAACAGTTCGACCACCGTTATGGTAAATACAATGGATGTGCTTTTAATCAACCCTAAAAATTGATT
>JBEQCC010000521.1:0-2928 GCA_041639455.1 Pelosinus sp.
CTTCAATGGATTGCAGAGGAGGAGCTTGGGAACCTGATCTTAGGATAACGTGAGATCCTGGGATATCCTTAGTATGGAACCAGATGTCATTATGCTGTGCCTGCTTAAAGGTGACAATATCATTTTGGCGATTGTTTTTTCCAATGAGTATCGTTAATCCATCCGGGGTTATGGCTGTTAGAGGAGAGGAGGGAGGGATGGGCATACGGCGTTTCGTTGCTCGTTTTAGATAACCTGTGCTAATCAATTCTTCTCGAATATCACCAAGTTCAGAACTATTTGTGGCATGCTCAAGAGAAACGGTGATACTTTCAAGATAGGCTATTTCTTCTATGCATTGACGTAGTTGTCCATCCAATGATTCTTTAGCACGTTTTAATTTATTATATTTTGTATAATAAGACTGAGCATTTTCTAATGGTGAAAGCCTTGTATCAAAATTTATAGTTATTTTGTTGTTATCTAGTGAGTTGCTATATAAATTTTCCAAGGTAACTGTATCTTGATCTTGCGGCAAGTTATAGAGGTTTGCCATTAGAATATCACCACATTCACGAAAAAGATCAGCATTTTCAGCATCATCTAGTTCTTGAATAAGAATTAGCTTTTTGCGCTGCAAACGGTTACTTTCTTCGCTGACACGTTTTGATAAAATAGTCTGTTCGGGGAGCTGTTTTTTGCCGGCAAGGCTGTCGGTAAACTCAACGGCCTGACTCATTGTAGAGAAGTTATGAGCTGTGTATTTAGAAGCTAAATGTTCTAATGGAAAAGACGCGATGCCAGCCAGTTCTCTTTCTAAACCCGTCATTACAGTAGGGAGGGATTCTCCCGATTTTATGTAAGTAATAATACTTTGTATTGCTTCATTTAATGCAAGTATGTCTGCATTGTCTAAGCTCTGAGTGGTAATATCACCAGGTAAACCTGCCCGCCAAAGAATTTCCTTGGCAGTTATAGGACCAATGCCGATTCCTACTTGAATCATAGCTTTTGTAACAAGAGGTATATCTAGAGTGGTTATTGCGTTAAAAAAATCAGATATGGGCGCAGTCAGTAAATTTAAACGCATTTGCCCAGGAGGAAATGTGTATTGCATTCGAGGTAAAACTTGTCGTGAACGGCTTAAATTTGTGCCAATTCTTTTTATTGCATCCAGTATGATATTATTTTGTGTGAGAATAATGTTGCTATGTTTGCCCATTAATTCTACAGTTAAATCTTTTGTTGTAATCGTGCCGTCTTCACTACGAAAATCAATAGAAATTAGTGCAATGCGATCAAGGCTATGCTGGTTAATGTTGGCAATACGGCCGCCTTCCAGATGTTTTCGTAATAACATGCAAAAAGCTGGTGGTGTTACTGGATTTTCCAAGGATGCTTCAGTTAAATGGATACGGGGATGCTTAGGGTTGACAGAGATGAGCAAGCGTAGATTCTCATTAGTCTGCCTAACCCACAAAAGCAAAGTATATTTATCGGGCTGAAAGATTTTATCAATTCTGCCGCCTGTAAGTTTCTTGTTTAATTCGATTAACAATGTTGATAGAGATAATCCATCTAGAGCCATATGATAGCCTCCATTTAATAAAATACATATCATGATTCCTACTGATAACTATATTTTATAATTTTCATTAGTATACCATTTTTGCTATTGGACGGTCAATTTAGGTCTAATTAGACGGTGAAAGGAATAACATGAATAAAAAAAGCACATGGTAGCGAGGTGGCATAGTGGCTGATAAATGGTATACGCGTACAGCGCAAGAAGCAATTGAATTTTGGAGAACGGATCCACATGATGGCTTGACTTCAAGTGAAGTAAAAAGTAGAATCTCTGAATTTGGCTATAATGAAATGGTTGAAAAAGAAAAGACGCTATGGTGGAAACGATTTTTTGCCCAATTTCAGGATTTTATGGTTTTAGTATTGCTGGCGGCTACGCTTATTTCAGCATTCTTAGGAGAATATGTTGATTCAGCAACGATTTTAGCAATTGTAATGATCAATGCCATATTAGGCTTTGTTCAAGAACATCGAGCAGAAAAATCAATGGCGGCATTAAGAACAATGGTGGCGCCGGTGGCTCATGTAATTCGTAATGGTATACTGCAGCAAGTAAAAGCACGGGAAATGGTGCCAGGTGACATTATGGCTTTAGAATCTGGGGATCGCATTGCTGCTGATGCTAGATTGATAGATGTGAAAAATATGGAAGTGGATGAAGCTACATTAACCGGTGAATCTTTGCCTGTACGTAAAATCGTAGATAAAGAATATAAGGAAAGCAGTTCTTTGGGTGATCGCAAGAATATGGTGTATGCTGGGACCAGTATTGTTAAAGGACGAGGCAAGGCTGTAGTCTGCGCTACAGGCATGGCAACTGAGGTGGGACATATTGCTCATATGATTCAGGATGTGGAACATGAAAGTACACCGCTGGAACGACGCCTAGAGTCTTTAGGGCGTTGGTTAGTATGGGGATGTTTACTAATTTGTGTAGTAGTTGTTGTGACAGGCGTGCTCAAAGGCGAACCATTATTATTAATGTGTATGGCAGGAATTAGTTTGGCAGTGGCTGCAATCCCTGAAGGATTGCCAGCCATCGTTACAGTTGCATTGGCTTTAGGTGTACAGCGTATGATAAAGCGCAATGCTATTATCAGAAAGCTGCCTGCCGTTGAGACTCTTGGCTGTACAACGGTGATTTGTTCTGACAAAACTGGGACTCTTACTCAAAATGCTATGACCGTAAAAACTCAGAGTGAAAAATTAGGCCAGGGCGTTGGCTTCGAGCGCATTCGCCGGATCACCGGTTACCTGGTGGGTACCATGGACAAGTGGAACGATGCCAAGCGGGCCGAGGAGCGTGACCGTGTGAAGCACGGCATGGGCAAGAATGCTTGATCTTTCCGGCATTGTAGAAGA
>JBEQCC010000522.1:0-2923 GCA_041639455.1 Pelosinus sp.
TTGTCTCGGACAAAGGAGATCTGCATAATGGAAGGAATAAGCCATATTACATTTATTGTAAAAGACTGAGAGGAAACGGCCGTTTTTTTGAAACATATCTTCGAGGCTCAAGAAGTCTACTCCAGTGATGATAAGAGATTCTCAAGCGCAGAAGAAAAGTTTTTCCTAATTGCTGGTCAGTGGTTTGCTATTATGGAAGGGGAACCATTAAAAGGGCGAATATATACTATCCTAACTTATCTCCCTTCTTGACCAATTGCTCTGGTTGGATCAAAACGACCCCTTGCCGTGCGTATACTCCTAATATTAGAACTTCTGATGTGAAATCAGCAATCTTTCTTGGTGGAAAATTGACCACTCCTAGGACTTGTTTGCCTATTAGTTCCTCTTTGGTATAACATTGTGTAATTTGAGCACTGGACTTCTTGGTGCCGATTTCATCACCAAAATCAACCCACAACTGATAAGCTGGCTTTCTGGCTTTTTCAAAGATCTCTACTTGAATAATTTCCCCGACTCGAATGTCTAGTTCCATAAAATCATTAATTGTAGCCATTCTGTATTCTCCTATTTTCAATTTGATTTTAGATGTATCTATTACCTTGTCTTCTTGAATTTATACTTAGAATCCTGCTTGATCATGACTATGGATCGTAGCAAGAATTGTTCATTATTTTTAAAATACATATGTTACAGTTAGTAAAGTATAATGCAAAATATCTGATGAAATGTTATCTTGAGACACGAAAAAACGCTTAAAGTGAGCATAGGAGGGTATACAATGAATAGACGTGTAGTGATTACAGGAATGGGAGCCGTATCTTCTTTCGGATGTGGCGCCGATGTTCTTTGGGATTCCATTAAACAAGGAAAATCCGGGATTAGCAGAATTGAGAGAATTGATGTCTCTGATTTACCTACGCAAATTGGGGCTGAGATAAAAGAATTTGACCCCAATCCGTTTCTGGAGAAGAAAGAAGTGAAACGGATGGATCGATTTACGCAGTATGCCATAGCTGCTACGCAGATGGCAGTTGAAGAAGCAAAGATTGACTTTGCAAAAGAAAACAAAAAACGGATTGGTGTTATGATTGGAACGGGGATTGGTGGTATTGAAACCATTGAAAGTCAGCACATTTTACTTTTGGAAAAAGGTACCAGCAGAATCAGTCCTTTTTTGGTACCGATGATGCTGCCCAATATGGCTGCGGGACTGGTTGCAATTCGATATGGCCTTAAGGGATTTGCAGAATGTACTGTCTCGGCCTGTGCCTCTTCTACCAATGCAATTGGTAACGCTTATAAAATCATTCAAAGAAATGCTGCTGATGTGATGATTGCAGGTGGTACGGAATCATCCATTACAAGATTAGCAATGGCTGGTTTTTGCGCCATGAAAGCAATGACTACGAATCAGGATGCTGCCTCTGCTTCTAGACCTTTTGATTTAGAACGTGACGGATTTGTACTGGGAGAAGGTGCAGGCATCCTAATTGTCGAAGAACTAAATCATGCTTTAGAACGAGGCGCAACAATTATTGCAGAAATTGCAGGCTATGGCTGCACCAATGATGCATATCATATTACTGCACCTGCTGAAGGTGGAGAAGGGGCGGCTGAATGTATGAAGCTGGCAATTGAAGATGCAAATGTGCAGCCTCAGGATATTGGTTATATTAATGCCCATGGCACATCGACGCCATTAGGGGATAAAAATGAAACAAGTGCTATAAAAACTGTTTTTGGAAAGCATGCATATGAGCTTGCAGTAAGTTCAACGAAATCCATGACGGGTCACTTATTAGGAGCGGCGGGAGCCATTGAAGCTATTATTACGGCATCTGCTCTAAAAGAGGGATTTTTACCGCCAACGATCAATTACGAAACTCCCGATCAGGAATGTGATCTTGACTATGTTCCAAACGAAGGAAGAAAAGCAGCTCTATCCTATGCTTTGACAAATTCTTTTGGTTTTGGCGGGCACAATGCAACACTGGTGTTAAAAGCTTTTTAACGTTTGGGGGTTGGTCAAACAGATGATTGATATGAAAGAGACAGTAGCTGCATGTGTAAATTATATTGAAAACAATCTGAATGAGAAGATTACCTTAGATGATATTGTCCAACATGCAGGGATCTCAAAATATCATTTGCATAGAATGTTTAAATCCTTAACTGGTGAATCCTTAATGGAATATGTTCAGTCGCGAAAACTTTCAGCAAGTGTTAATGAACTGCTTCATACCAATATGAGAATGATTGATATTGCTTTAGAGTATGGTTTTGATTATGAACAGTCCTATATCAGAGCTTTTCGTAAAAAGTTTGGGCATACTCCCTTAAAAGTACGTTTGGATCATCTATCACTCATCATTAAAGAAAAATTAAATATACATGATATTTTGTCCGTTAATAATTCGATTATATACAAACCCTTTTTCGTTTATAAACCAAAGATTTATTTGGTTGGCAATCAACATAAGATCGTAAGTAAATCTGGAGATAAGACTGCCAATGCCTATGGCAATGATTTTTATTATAATCATAAATATAAAATTGTAAATCCAGTTAATCCGCAAGTATATTTTGGCTATACGGATTGGAGCAGGAATAATGAGGGATATATTTATTATATTCCCTCTCTTCAGGTACATGATTTATCCCATATACCGGAAGGTATGAAGGGAATTACAATACCGGCTCATAAATATGTAGCCTTTCGTTTTGTTGGTTTTTTTCATCCCAATGATATTAATGGCAGGCAAGTCGGTCGATTGCTAGTCCATATGTATTCCAAATGGATTTTTAAGTCCGGTTTTAAATTCGCCGATACCTTTCGCTTTGAATACATCGATACCGCCATATCAAAAGATAATTATTGTGAACTAGATATATATCAACCCATTATGGAAAATGTCAAAAA
>JBEQCC010000523.1:0-2921 GCA_041639455.1 Pelosinus sp.
TTTTCACCCCCGCAAATCACTTGCTTCATTGTATGGTATAATCGTCATTCTTGTGCCTGTTAATTTTTGTATATCCATTTCAGATCACTTATTAATTTTATTTTCTGTAAGGCTTGCACCTTACGATTATATAGCATATAATCGCACAAGGAGAGTGATATAATGGAACCATATATTGGAGATCTTCAGTTGCTACTAGCGACCATTCTTATAATCATCTATATGTTATGGGATAGACTCTTCCCCGAATAACAGCATTCAATGATTGCGTTTTCTTATTGCTTTTGCATGGAATGTACTGCATCCCCCAGCACTTTTCCAATACATTTACTTAATTTCATAACGATAGACAAAGGGGTGCTTTGTAAGTCCAAATATCCTAGATATCCACTGGCATTGACTACTCCAATGATAGAAATAGTACCGATGCATGGCAATTTATTACCAACGGCAATACCAGCCTCTAAGCTGCCCTCCCATATTTCAATATTCCCAATTTCATCATTTTTTCCTAAACAAGCATCAACTGCAATTATAATCGGCTGATGATGCTGTTCTTTTATATTTTGAATTACTTTTACTAAATTACCGGCATGAACAGGCATCTCTAAACTTCCGTACACCGTGCATATCGTATGTTCTACTAAATAAGATCCTACTAAAGGACCAAGGGCATCACCAATATATCGATCTGAACCAATGCAAAGAATAACAATCTTTCTACGTTCTAGTTCCTCCTGCTGTTTTAATAGATTTACCGTATAATGATACATTTTAGGATAAACAATAATATCATTTACATTCACAATTAATTTTTCAGCGATTCTTTTTTCCATATTTACGATCTCCTCTTCTAATATATCAATAGATATCTATGCTTACTTCCCATAAAGAAGACTTGATTCAGATGGAGTTTTAACTCCACCTGAATCTTAGTCACATTTATCCACCGGACTAAACCACTCTAAGATAAACAACTTTGATATCCTATACTCGCATACAATAAAACCTCTTTGCTCCAATTTGGCGAAGAGGTTTCATCATATGAAAAAATTCTTTATTTCTATAATTACATGTATCATCATACATTATATTGCATAATGCAAGATGGAGGTAATGGAATGTATGTCATGATCGCTTTGATTTTAATTGGTATAACCTTGTTATTAGGTGGTATTTTTTTCATGCGTTTTGGACTTCAAAAATTATTATGGACTAAACTGCAATCCTTCCTAGGGCAACTAACTAGTACACCTTTACGCGGCTTATTGGTTGGCACTTTAGCGGCGGCTTTCATGCAAAGCAGTACTGCTGTATCTCTATTAACTATAGGCCTAGTTCATGCTCAATATTTATCATTTTATCAAGGTTTAGGCATTATCTTAGGTGCTAATATTGGCACATGCTCAACGGTACAATTAATGACAATTGCAATGCCAGAACAACTCATCATTCCTTTATTTCTATTTTTTTTGCTGTTCACAATCCTTTGCCGGAAGTTTCGTTATTTTGGTATGGCAATCTCAGGCTTATTAAGTATGTTGATTGGTATGAGTATCTTATCAGAAGCCTTAAGCAATATCTCCGAATTTACAACGGTCATTGATTATTTACTAGCATCTCAAGAAAATTCGCTTTACGCTATTGTCGGCGGCATTATTATTACTCTTTTATTTCAATCTAGCAGCGCAGCTACTGGAGTTTTAATGGTATTAGCCAATGATGGTATCATCGACTTAACAACAGCCACCTATGTAGTCTATGGTAATAATATTGGCTCCTGCTTATCATCCTTTATCGTTGGAGTTACCGCCTCTTTAGCTGCTAAACGCTTAGCTGTAGCACATATTCTTCTTAATGTATTGGGCGTTATTATTTTTTTCCCTATGACTGGCGTGCTCACAAAAATAGCCACTAGTCTTACAGCAGATTTTGCTGGACAAGTGGCCATCGTGCATACACTTTTTAATATTATTTGTTCATTAGCAGTGCTCCCCATTATACGGCAATATGCTAATTTAGTAATGCTACTCATCCCCAAAAGAAGATAATATTTGCTCTTTTCGCCTTTCTTTGAAAGCGATACCTTGTCTAATGATTGTCATAATAATATACAATAATATGGCTGTCATGACAATCGTGCCGCCTGGAGTAATATCCAGGTAGAATGATGATGTTAACCCAATGAATACACATAATATACAGATAATATCGAGAAAATTACTGCCCATCCCATCGTTGCCTTAAATCCCACTCGTAATAATTGTTATTAGATCTGTTAGTGATACTGTAATAATATTCCACTAGTAGGCTCATCTAAGAGCAATAATTGTGGATTGACAACTAATGCCATCGCTACCATTACTCTTTGCTGCTGCCCTCCTGAAAGCTCACCAATACGCCGATTACGCAGCTGCCCTACACCTACCAATTCCATCATGTGATTCGTAATATGACTGATAGCCTGATGTTTTTTTCGCAGCAGCAGTTCCCAAAGTTAGGCCTAAAGCAACAACCTCTTTTACCGTTGCAGGAAATCCTCGGGTATTTTTTCCATAGTTCTGGGGCACATAACCAATTAACCCGTGTCCCTTTGCTGTAAATATATCTTCTCCACCAATTTGAACTTGTCCCCTTATTGACTTTTATAAGCCCAGCTATAATCTTGATCATCATACTTTTTCCTGCTCCATTAGGACCAACAACAGCAACAAAATCACCTTGTGAAATAGTTAGAGATATATTATCGATCGCAACATTGGTATTATAGGAAAAATGAATATCAGACAGTTTCACTTCACACTCCTCACAGAGTTTTACAATTCGAACATAAACCTAATAACTCTACATTATGACGAATAAGTTCATATCCATTCTTTCTAAGCAGTTTTATAAATTCTTCATCAATTGGACAGTAATCA
>JBEQCC010000524.1:0-2919 GCA_041639455.1 Pelosinus sp.
CTTCTTCCAGCAGTTTTTTATACCAGCTGCTCATTGTATCATTGTCATGGGTTCCTGTATAGATAACCACATTCTTTTCACAGGTAAAGGGTATGCATTTTCCCTGTTTATCATAGTAAAAAGAAAACTGCAGCACTTTAATTCCCGGAAAAGAAAGTTCATATTTTAAATCCTCCACTTCCGGTGTAATGATCCCCAAATCTTCTACAATAATTGGCAATGGACCTAAATGCTTTTGCAAAATACGAAAAAATCTCTCTCCCGGTCCCTTTACCCATTGCCCCTGCTCTGCCGTTTCTGCTGCAGCAGGAACTTCCCAGAAGGATTCAAAACCACGAAAGTGGTCTACACGGACGATATCGACTAAAGAAAATAAGACTTGCAGCCGTTCTCTCCACCAGAGGTAGTCATCTTTGGCCATTTCTGCCCAGCGATAATGAGGATTACCCCATAATTGACCCGTTTTACTAAAATAATCAGGCGGAACCCCGGCTACTGTTTGTGCCTTGCCATTTTCATCTAAATCAAACAGCTGCTGATTTGCCCAGACATCACAACTATCGTGGGCCATAAAAATAGGTATATCACCAATAATATTGACCTGCTGCTGATTCGCATACGTCTTTACCTGCTCCCATTGACTAAAGAAGATAAATTGCAAAAAAGTATGATAGTCAATATCATCCGCCAATAATTCTTTATACCGCTTCAGCGCTGCCGGTTCCCGCAAAGCAGCCCCCCTAGCCCACAGGTGCCATGGCTGCCCCTTAAAATAGGTCTTTAGCGCCATAAACAAAGTATATTCCGAAAGCCAGCCATGATGTACCCTACGGAAACGCTCATAATCCTGAGATATACTTTGCTGCCTAAATGTCGTAAAAGCTTTATACAATAAAGGTTCCTTATATTCTTTTACTTTCGAAAATACAACCTGTTCATCAGGAAAGACGGGAACCTGTCCTAGATCTTTAGCATTCAAAAGCCCTAAGCTCACTAATTTATCTAAGGATATCAACAGAGGGTTGCCTGCAAAGGCAGAAGGACATTGATAGGGGGAATGACTATCCCCTACTGGGTTTAACGGCAGTACCTGCCACAATTTCTGTTTACTCTTATGTAAAAAATCAATAAATTCACAAGCTTCTTTTCCCAAATCCCCAATGCCGTATTTGGAAGGCAACGATGTGGGATGTAAGAGTATTCCTGCCTGTCGCGGGAAAAAGCTTTTTTCCACTTGTAAGAGAACCTTACCTTCCAAAGGCTGTAAAGATACCGTCAATATTCCTTTTACAATCTGTATTTCCTGTTTGTTATTTAGCACATCGATCATGACACCATGGCACCACTTGCGAATAGGAAGTTCCACGGTTACAGACTGATCTGCACTCGAATTTAATAAAATCACTGCCGTATTATCCTGAGCTGATTGACCAAAAACATTCTTGCCATTGCTAATTTTGCGAATATATCCATATACCTGCTCATGGACAGGCAGAGAAATCCATTCTCCTGTTTTGAAAATATCGTAGTGATTTCGTACTGCAATCACTTGTTTATACCAAGCCAGCAAATCCTGATCTTCTTGGCCCCATGGATACGTCCTGCGATTGAAAGGGTCCTTAAAGCCTTCTACACCAGCTTCATCCCCATAATAAATGCAGGGAACACCGGGAAAGGTCATCTGCCATAAAACCAATATCTTCAATCTGGCAATTCCTAATTGACGTTTGTCAGCAGGCAGACGATATACGGCTTGCTGAGCAACAGTCAGACTGTCCGGAGAGGGGGCCTCTCCCAGCAGTGTCAAAATCCTGGCAACATCATGACTGCCAATTAAATTCATCATGGCATAAAAATTTTGAAGAGGATAATTTTCCGCCAAACTCATAAATCGTCGATGAACAGCAGAAGCGCCAATCGCGCCAAGAATAAAATCCAGTACAATCCCGCGGAAAGGATAATTCATTACCGAATCCAATTCATCGCCCTGCAGATACCTTCTAAGTTTTCCATAGCTTTCTTTATTAGAAGCATCTTCCCATACCTCACCAATGAGTACGCTGTCTGGATCTGTAGTTTTCATAGTTTTATAAATCTTTTTTATAAATTCATCAGGCAGCTCATCTGCCACATCCAGACGCCATCCCTTGGCTCCCAGTTGCAGCCACTGCTTAATTACACTATTCTTTCCTTCAATTATATAATCAATATAGGAAGGTTCATTCTCTTCCACATTAGGCATTGTGTCGATCCCCCACCAAGCCTCATAAGAGTGGGGATACTCCTTAAAGCGATACCAATTATAATAAGGAGATTCCTTGGATTGATAAGCGCCCACCACAGGATAATTTCCTTCCCGGTTGAAATAAATGCTGTCACTGCCCGTATGACTAAAAACACCATCTAAAATTACAGCAATACCAAATTCCTTTGCTTTATCGCACAATTCCGTGAAAATTCGGTTGTCACCAAGCATGGCATCTATCGTTTTATAATCCCCTGTATCATAGCGATGATTGCTGGGGGATATAAAGATCGGATTAAAGTAAATGACACTAACACCAAGTTCCTTCAAGTAGGGCAATTTTGCAATGACTCCCTGCAGATTTCCCCCAAAAAAGTCATAAGATACAATCCGCCCTGTATCTGCATCACGAATATAATAAGGATGATTGTCCCAATGGGCGTGAATAACGCTGCCTTTGGGAGCCGCTAAAACCTGTCCATCTGCTGTTTCCTTATAAAAGCGATCAGGAAAAATTTGGTACATTACAGTTCCTTTAAACCAGTCAGGGGTAACGGCTCCTTTCTTATATACAGTAATTTGATAACCGGGAGGTTCTGCATCATATAAATGGCCGATTCCCCCTAGACGGTCAGGCTGATTTCCATAATAATATACCTTATCCTCCAGCCAAA
>JBEQCC010000525.1:0-2907 GCA_041639455.1 Pelosinus sp.
ACCAGCCAATGATACTTAAGGGCATAACGCAGATAAGAGCCATGGTAATGGTTGCCTGACTTGCAAGAGATGACCAAGATATTTTGAAGGTAAGATTACGCAACAGATCCAGCTTGAAAAATCGTAAAACCGTTATCATATGATTGCTCTTTCCGGAAAATTTAGGTAAATTATGTCTGTACTGCTTCAATTCTCTTAAGCATATAATCGGATTACTTTTGAACTTAGGCATAAATCTAATTTTTATATTCTTTATAAAACTCATCAGTTTTTTTAGCATACTTCTTTCCCCCAAGCATTATTACTATACATGTAATAAATGTTATGCTCATACAATAACTTCTTACCAACTAAACAGAAAAGGTCATGATATGTACATGACCTTTTCTGTTTATTCATATTTATCCGCCAGATTATTTTTTTAATTTTGTAACAGGTACAAATCCATTTTTCTCAGCATATGTTTCTTGGAACTCTTTGCTAGTCACATAGTCAATAAAGGCTTTTACTGCACCGGTAGGTTGCCCTTTTGTAAACATACGACCAAAGGTATATACAGGGTAGCTGCCGCTAACAACGTTCTCAATTGAATATTTCACACCATTGTAAGACAAGCCTTTTACACTTTGATCCACATAAGCAGCATCTACATATCCAATGGCACCAGGAGTACTTGCAATCGCAGATCTTACAGCACCATTTGAATCTTGAATAACAGCGTTATCAGTGAAATTAGCATTATTAAGTACTACTTGAGCAATCGTTGCACGGGAGCCAGATGATTTCGCACGATGAACTAAAGTGATTTTTTGATCTTTGCCGCCTACATCTTTCCAGTTCGTAATTTTACCAGTCAGAATGTCCACATACTGTTGTTGGGATAAATTTTCTACAGTTACGTCACTATTCACAATGAATACAAACGGAATTCCTACCAGTCGATGTTCAACAAGCCCTTTATCTTTTAAGTTGTCTTGTAAGGCAACATCAGAATTACCAATATTAACAGACCCTGCAGCAACTTGATTTTGTCCGGTAAAAGAGCCGCCGCCTGCGATATTCACCGTTACTTTATCATATTTCTTTTGAAATTCTTCCTGTCCGGGTTTTAATAAAGGAAGCAACGCTGTCGAACCAGATGCAGTTACTGTTCCTTGTACATCCGCAGCCGCCTTAGGAGCTGCTTCTTTTGTACCGCTACAGCCAGCCACCAAACTGACACCCAGCATTAAAGACATCGCCGCTACAAGTATTTTGGATTTTTTTACTAATTTCATTTGAAGACCTCCTGTAAAATTTACTATAGTTAAATTGTAAGACAATATAAACCGAAATGTGTTAAGACATTGTTACGTTTATGTTAAATCGCTTATGTACTTAATCAATATAGTAGCAGCTCCGCCAAACTAATTTACACTTCTTTTTCACTGCACCAGCGGCTTCACCTAAATCAGCCGGCGTTTTGAATTTACATTCACGACTTGTCACTACCGCGATAGACAAGGAAACGATGGGGTATTCTTCTTCTATTCCATGTCGATTCTTGGCAACAATATATTCCACCTTTTGGTCCTGTTCTGTATAAAAACCTCTAATGCGAACATCAAAATAATTAATGATTGTCTGGCATAAGGGTACAACATCAACTCCATGTACAATGGCAATGAAATCATCACCACCAATATGCCCTACAAAGAATTCTGCAATGTTAGCACTTTTTAATTGTAACTGAATTAGCTGGGCCGTCATACATAGGATTTTATCACCGTTGTCAAAACCATAAGTATCATTGTATGCTTTAAAATTATCCAAATCAAAGTATAATACGGAATAAGGCTCTTTTGATTCAATAATCTGCTGCAGCTTTTCTTCGATCAAAATATTCCCTGGCAAACCACTTAAAGGATTGCTATGTTTAGCCCGATTGATTTCTAACTGAGTCGTTTTCTCCAATAACTGCCGCACCGTAGTGATCCCATAATATTTGCCATATTGAGTCACCACGATATAGTCATACAGACTATCTTCATATCTGGCAACTGCCAATTTTGATACTTGCTCTAAGGGCATATCATAATCCACAATTAATGCGTGATTGTCCATCAGCGAGCCCACGGATCGTTTCATATAGACAGCAACTCCATACTGAGTCGCCAAATGTACTAGAAATTTATTCTTCATTAACAATCCTACTGGCACTTCTCCTTGAAGCAAGGTAATGCCCATAAGGTGAGGATTTTCATTAAAATATTCCAGGGCCTGACTGCCAGTAATTCCTTCTGGAAAGCCGGGATCGCGCCTGCTAATTTCTCCAATAGGCATAGTCAAAGGAGAATGAAAAGCCTCTTGTTTCTTCTGCTTGTTTTTTAAAATGATATTTTCTTTCACCAAAGAATGAATCGTTAAGAACTCCGCAGCCGGTCTTTGCAGCAAATAACCTTGACCATAGGGTATACCAATTTGAATTAAAGTATTCAACTCGTCAATGGTTTCAATACCTTCTGCAATAATTTTCATATTCATTACAACGGAAAATTCATAAAATGCCTTTATTAATGCCTGCTTTAAAGTATCTTTATCAATATCCCGCACCAAATCCATATCAATCTTTATAAACTGCGGTCTTGTCTCTGCTAACAGCCGTAAGCCTGAATACCCTGCTCCAGTATCATCAATCGCAATTTTATACCCTTGGCTGGTATAATGATCTAGAACCTTGCGAAAGTTTTTGTAATCAGCGATAGAATTTTTTTCCGTAATTTCAAATATAATATTACTCAGGTCAAAATCCTGCGTTGCTACCATTTCCAATGTGGCACCTTTTTGGAAACGTTCATCGTTTATAATATTAGGATCAACATTAATAAACAACATCATATCTCTGGGTAATTCAGATCGGAAGAGCAC
>JBEQCC010000526.1:0-2895 GCA_041639455.1 Pelosinus sp.
ATCTATAAACGGATTGAAAGAGTGTATTTGCAGCCGGAAGAAACCATGCCCGTAGAAAGCTCCCTGGAAGCCATGCGGGATGCAGACGCCATTATTTTAGGACCGGGCAGCTTATATACCAGTATTCTTCCTAATCTTTTGGTGCGGGGAGTGGCGGATACATTGCGGAAAAGCCAGGCTGTCAAAATCTATATCTGCAATGTAATGACCCAGCCGGGAGAAACAGATGGCTATAGCGCATCAGAGCATGTGCAGGCGATATTAGATCATGTAGGTCCTGGGGTTATTGATTATGTTGTGATCAATAATCAAAATGTAGCAGAAGAATTGCAGCAAAAATATGCGGATCAAGGGGCCTATCCTGTAAAAAACGATGCAGAGAAAGTCGAGGCAATGGGGATTAAAGTGACCCAGGCAGATGTAATTAATGAGACGAATTTAGTGCGCCATGATCCTCTTAAATTGTCTCGAACGATTGTTTCCATGATCTATAAGCTTAAGACCAACTCGGAGCGTATGCGATTATTGGATTATTATTTAATTGCGGAAAGTATTAAGGATATTAGGAAAACGGAGCGCTGAGTTTTGCGGCGTTAAGGCAAAGCAGCTTGACGGGGGTGAAATAGATTGGCTTCTTATTCTGCTGAGGTAAGAAATGAATTGGCCCGGATCGTAGAGGAGCAAGAGTGCTGCAATATGGCAGAACTGGCCTCTCTCATTCGTATGGGCGGTACCATGTTAATTGGCGGCAATAGTAATCTCGGGATTAATTTTACTACGGAGAATGCTGCTGTGGCACGCAAAGCTCTCACCTTGATTAAAAGTGGCTTTCATTTAAAAACAGAGGTTGTTGTTACCCGTGGTCGTCGTTTAAAGAAAAATAATTCCTATTTGATCAAAGTAGTACCATCGCCAGTAGTGACAGAATTGTTAGCAATTTTAGGGATTATGCGGGGCGAAAACTTGAATGTAAGCAGTGATAGCGGCATTTTGCGAAAATCCTGCTGTCGCCGTTCCTATTTGCGCGGGGCTTTTTTAGGGGGTGGCTCTGTAAACAAACCAGAAGGGGATTATCATTTGGAATTGGTTACAGGTAATTTAGACTTTGCAAAAGCCCTCGTGCGTTTGATGAAGTTTTTTTCCTTGCCTGTTGGAATGACAGAGCGTAAAAACGATTATATTGTTTATTTAAAAGATGGTGATGCCATCATTGATTTTTTGCGGTTGATTGGTGCTCATAATGCTCTTTTGACCTTTGAAAATGTTCGCGTAGTAAAGGGCATGCGTAATCAAGTCAATCGGCTGGTAAATTGTGAAACGGCTAACCTGCAGAAAACGGTGAATGCAGCGGTGCGGCAAGTAAAATGTATTGAACTCATTGCCCGGCAAAAAGGGCTTGATAAGCTGCCCCCGTCTCTGCTCATCGTTGCTAAATTGCGACTCGCCCATCCAGAAGCGACCTTGCAGGAACTGGTGGATGCTATGGATGGCAGGGTAGGGAAATCGGGATTGAACCACCGGCTGCGAAAAATAGAACAGATTGCTATGGAGTTGGAACATGAATAAATTTTGGGCATTTGGTGTCCTTGTTATGGCAGCGATTTTAGGCTGGCTGTTTTGGCCCACGAATGCTGTGCCGATCTTAGCTTACCACCAGGTGGGCGGAGTGGATGGGGAGATTTACAGCGTGACAGTCAGTCAGTTTGAAGAACAAATGAAATATCTAAAGAAAAATGGATACCGTGCGATTTCTTTAGAAGACTTATTTAATTCTTATACTGGAAAGACAGTCTTACCTGAAAAACCCATTGTGATTACCTTTGATGATGGATATGCAGACAATTACCTGACTGCGCTGCCGATTATGGAACAGTACGGCATGTCAGCCACAGTCTTTGTTGTGCCAAGCTTAATTGGTACAACAGATTATTTATCCTGGCAGCAGGTAATTGACATGCAGGAGAGGAACACGGAAATAGGCTCTCATACCATATCTCATATGGGGATGAATGAAATTAATCCTACAGAACAGCGACGGGAAGCAGCGGAATCAAAAGCTGTTTTGGAAAGTAAAATTGGTGCCCCCATTCAATTTTTTGCCTATCCCTATGGGCAGTTTTCGGCAGATGCTCAGAAAATATTAAAAGAAGCAGGATATTGGGGCGCTTGCTCAGGTCTTGCTGGATTGAATGATACAAAGACCAATTCCTATGCATTAAAGCGGATTAATGTACCTCATCCTAAATATGGTTTGTGGGAGTTTCGCTTGCGCCTCTTTAGAGCCCATTTGTACAGTAAATTAGGATTATAAAAAAATGAGTCAGCACCATAATTGCTATGGTTCTGACTCATTTTTTTTACCGAATATTGGATTTAGCAAAGAAATCAATCTGGTAGGTGCAAATCAACTGTAGAATGCAGAATAAGACCCGTCAGATGATGAAATGTTACAAAAACTGACATAAGGATCTTATTTTGTCATTTTACATAAGATTAAGGTATTGGTATAATGATGTTATGTCTTAACAAGGGGGTAGCATATTGAATTGGATTAAGTTTGGCATAGTGCCGCTGATTATGTTTGTGATGTTACATAGTACAGCATTGGCAGGCGATACCTATTCGACTGTTAAATTAAATGGTTTGACCTTATCAGAATGGCCCGTTACCGTATCATCTTCCGGTGGGAAACTATTACTATCTGATAGCCCTGAAATGGTGCCCAATGATGGAATTATGTATCAAGATACAGTAAGTGGTGACATTCGTTTATTCTTTCATCATGTAAATGCAACAAAGGAAGGCAAAAAAATTGTAGTGTTGCTAGAAAATGCTGGGGAAAAGACGGCTAATATCACAGTAACTAAAAATGGATTAGGCGGTCCAAGCCTCGAT
>JBEQCC010000527.1:0-2879 GCA_041639455.1 Pelosinus sp.
CCTTTGGTTTGACTGAACCCAATGCGGGAACGGATGCAGCAGCCCAGCAAACGGTGGCAGTAGCTGATGGCGATGATTATATTTTAAACGGCAGCAAAGTATTTATCACCAATGGTGGTGAGGCTGAAACCTATGTGGTTTTTGCTATGACTGATAAATCAAGAGGAACAAGGGGGATTACTGCATTTATCGTAGAGAAGGATATGCCTGGTTTTACATTTGGTAAAAAAGAACATAAAATGGGTATTCATACTTCCTTAACAAATGAATTAGTATTCCAAAACGTTCGCTTGCCAAAAGAAAATATGTTAGGTAAAGTAGGCGAAGGATTTAAGATCGCAATGAGTACCTTAGATGGCGGCCGTATCGGTGTTGCTGCTCAAGCATTAGGAATTGCCCAGGGAGCTCTTGATCATGCCATTAGGTATTCCAAAGAAAGAGTGCAATTTGGCAAACCGATTGCACAAAATCAGGCATTGGCTTTTATGATGGCTGATATGGCTACTAAAATTGATGCTGCCCGTCTTTTAGTGTATCGTGCAGCTTATTTGAAAGATCAAGGGTTGCCTTATTCCAAAGAAGCTGCTATGGCAAAATTATATGCATCTGATATCGCTATGGAAGTTACTACAGATGCTGTACAGATTTTCGGCGGCTATGGTTATAGTCGGGAGTATCCAGTAGAGCGTTTAATGCGTAATGCAAAAATTACACAGATCTATGAAGGAACCAATCAAGTTCAGCGCATGGTTATTTCCGGAAGTATATTAAAATAATGGGTTTTCGCCAGAAAGTATGCTTGACCTTCTGTCAGTTGGGGGGCAGTGGAGATTGCCACGTCGGCTGTTGCCTCCTTGCAAGGACAATATTGTCAAGTGGACATTTTGGTGTTGAGTCAAAATAATGTTTAAAATTTTGGTAGGATTCATTTACTGCGATATATGGTTTATGAAAAAACAGGAGGACTTATGTGATGGACATAGTAGTTTGTGTCAAGCAAGTGCCTGATACTACGGAAGTGAGAATTGATCCGGAAACCAATACTCTTATTCGTCAAGGGGTCCCAAGTATTGTGAATCCCTTTGACAAAAATGCAGTAGAAGCAGCATTGCAGCTCAGAGAAAAGTATGGTGGTAAAGTTACCATACTTTCTATGGGGCCCTTACAGTCAAAAGAAGCATTAAAAGAATGTTTGGCAATGGGAGCCGATGAAGCGATACTTCTAAGCGATAGGGCCTTTGGTGGTTCTGATACCTTAGCTACCAGCCATGCATTGGCAGCCGGTCTTCGAAAAATGGGTAAGGTGGATATTATTCTTTGTGGTAAACAAGCTATCGATGGGGATACGGCTCAGGTTGGTCCTGAAATTGCGGAACATTTAGGGATTACTCAGGTTACTTATGTATCTAAAATTAACACGGTAGATGAGCAAGTGATTCGTGTGGAACGTGAACATGAAGAAGGTTATGAAGTGATTGAGGCTCAAATGCCTGTTTTACTGACAGTAGTGAAATCCATTAATGAACCGCGCTACCCCACCGTTAAAGGCACGATGAAAGCAAACCGCAAAGAAATACCTGTATGGACAGTAGATGATGTAGAAGTGGATCGGGATGCTCTTGGGCTAAAAGGTTCACCAACACAAGTACGTCGTATTTTTACTCCTGAGCGTCGTGTGCAGGGTGAAATTATGCAGGCCGATACGGCAAGAGAAGCAGCGGCACTACTTGTCAAACGTTTAGTAGAAATAAAAATTATCTAAAAGTAGGGGGTGAAAAAAATGGCTGTAAAAGTGAACCCGGAAGAATGTATTGGTTGTACTGCATGCGTCGGCGCCTGTCCATTTGGAGCAATTGTCATGGAAGATGGCAAAGCATTGATTACAGATGCTTGTACTGCTTGTGGCGCTTGTATTGATGTCTGTCCTGTAGGGGCTATTCATCGGGAAGTGGAAGAAAAAATGTTTCTATGAACAAAGACGATTTTAAAGGCGTATGGGTTTATATTGAACAAGTTGACGGACAGGCGCGCAATGTGGGGTATGAATTGTTAAATGAAGGCCGTAAATTAGCGGATGCTATGGGGCAGGAATTGGCAGGAGTACTCATTGGCGACAATGTCGATCAACTGACCAAAGAAGTGTTTGCCCGGGGTGCTGATAAAATTTATTTGGTAGAAGGCAAAGAATTTTCTCATTACAGTACAGATGCTTATACCATTACGTTGACGGATTTGATCCATACGTATAAACCTGCTGTTATTTTAATGGGGGCAACCAATGATGGAAGAGATTTAGGACCAAGAGTAGCTGGTCGAGTTGGTACTGGATTGACGGCGGATTGCACGAATCTTGGCATTGACTCAGCCACCGGCTTAGTAGCTTGGACTCGTCCTGCATTTGGCGGCAATATTATGGCCACCATTTTATGCCCTGACCATCGTCCGCAGATGGGGACCATACGCCCTAATGTTTTTAAACGCTCAGTGCCGGATTATTCACGAACTGGCGAAATCATAAAAGTAGCCAGCAAGGTAAAAATGACGGATATTCGCACTAAATTGCTGGAGATCATCCGCGAAGGCGTTGCATCGGCTAATTTAGAAGAAGCTGAAATTATTGTCTCGGGTGGTCGTGGTTTATCAAAGCCGGAAAGTTTTGCTTTGATTGAGGAACTGGCAGATGTGCTGGGCGGAGCCGTAGGTGCATCCCGGGCAGTGGTTGATGCAGGTTGGAAACCGGCACTATATCAGGTTGGGCAGACGGGCAAAACCGTTGGTCCCAAAGTTTATTTTGCCTGTGGTATTTCCGGTGCCATTCAGCATGTAGCTGGAATGTCGTCCTCTGATATCGTTATTGCGATTAACAAAGATCCAGATGC
>JBEQCC010000528.1:0-2877 GCA_041639455.1 Pelosinus sp.
CGGTCTTATTAATGCAGTCCAGATCACTTTGGTCAAAGGTCACTTCGACCATGTTAATTCCACCTTGATGCAAAGCCCTGACTAAATTAAGCAAATCCTGTCCGTAAAGTCTACGACATATTGTAATTACCTTATGTTTTTGAATAAAATCTACAATTTCTATACTCATTTCCTATTCCTCCTCATAGTTATATTCACTTTTTTTGTTGTACCCCTATGAATCATTTCTAATTCAATTTTTTTATACTTTACAAGATTGTTTGGATCAAGATTTTCTTGAACTAATAGCTCCATCGCACTATATGCCATTTCCTCTACCGGCAAATTTACTGTTGATAATTTAGGAATTGTAAATTTGAAAAGCTTTGATTGTCAAAACCAAAAACCTCACATTCGTCCGGTACACGAATGCCGCGATCATGTAAAGCTGAAAGAGCCCCCATAGCAGTTTGATCACAGACACAAATCAATCCTGTTGGTACATCACCAGCCTCGATAAGTTTAGCAACTGCATCATATCCACGTTAAAGATAAGCATTAACATTTTAGCATAATACGTCAGCATAGGCTATCATCACGATTCGTGTATATATCCTTATTGGTAAAGCTATTTAAATAGTATGCACCCCCTTATTTATTAAAAGGTTTCACGTTAAACGTTTTATTGGTACAATATACCACTGCCGTTTCATAAATTCAATCCTCATTTGTAAATTCAATTTTGATAAATCATTTTTTTCTTTACAAGTATCACAGCAGTAGACGCATCCTTTAAAACTTTGCTCCCTTTGTATTTAATGCTCTTTTTTATGTGCTGAATCGCAGCATTGTGCTTTTGTGCTTCATAAATTCTATAAAAAAAGAGCCCTCAGGCTCTTTTGATCGATTTAGTATTTTCCGAGTGCTCCACGAACAAAATGTAAGACCGAGCATTTCGAAGTTTTTTTATTTTCAATAGGATGCTCAGAACCGCTTATTACAAGACCACATTGAGGACAGCGGGTAAAAAATTTTTTATCCATCATTCCAACGGGCGTAATATCCACCTTCTCAAACATAGTACTACCACAATAGCACCTGTCATTGCCCAATTTACCACCTTCTTTATTTTTTTTCATGTTATCATGACCACAGCCTTCTTTGCAAAATCCCTATTGCTCCAAAATATACCGTGACAATCAACTATAGCTTCCCCTATCTGCTTTTCCCCGTTTTATGTCTAATATTAGCAGTATATGCATTCTGTTCCTTCCATACTCCTCTTCCTTATTTTTCTTTATTAAATAAAAGCAGCCTGTGATATAGAGCCTGAATTCTCTTAAGCAGCGGCTCTATTTTTTTTTCTTCTTGCAGTAACTCCTTCACTAACCCATGCATACGGTGCAAATCATCACACTTTACGATAGAAATTCGCCCTTCACTTTGAAAAATTACCAGTATCTTCGGCCATATGCTTTTTATGACAACGAAGGTTAATGTTAAGCTTCCTATGGCATATAAAAAACCGCCAAATGCCCTAATAAAAAGATAGGGTTTAATGAATTCATTAGTTTCTCCAATACCGAGCCCAATCACGCGCCAACAATAAACTTGTAGTCCGCCTGCAATTAATAACCCGATTCCCATCATTAATAATCCGGCATTTAAAGAAATGATCGCACCCCAGCACCAGCGATACATTTTTTTGCTAAGTATGATCTCAGTAAATAGGATGTGAAAGCAAACTGCTAACACTAAAAAACCAAATACACCAAATAATGCAAGGTGGGAATGAGCCGATGTAATATAGGTCCCATGTACATACCGGTTTAATGGTGGATAAGCCATGAGAAACCCTAAAAATCCAGCACCAAATATATGGTAAAACGTACTGGAACCTATGAGAGACAGCGTTATTTTATCCCGATTGGACAAATCCGAAATACCTTTGAATGTTATCGATTTCACCGTCGTATACAATAATACAATTGAAGGCAGTACTTGCATTGCGCTAAAAGTGCCACCAAGCCAAAGCCAATATGATGGTACCCCGATCCAATAATAATGATGTCCTGTTGCCAAAATCCCAGCTAAGACTGCAAATGTAATGTCTAAATATATGGCTGTTTCTACAGCCTGCCGCTTAACCTTTGTCACCTGAATCAGCAAGGCAGCCAGTACCCCCGTGCCAATAAGCTCCAAAGACATCTCTTCCCATATATGTACCACCATAAATTTAGCGATTTCATCAACTGTAGGGTGAGCATAGGATACGATATTTGGCACGTAAAAAATGATTAATGTGACACTTCCTGTTACCATGCTAATTAATGTTGCCCTACTCCTAGGCATATCGGAAGCCAGATAGGTCGTAAACAGATTAAAGCACAGTAGAATCGTACAAGCTGCCGTTGCTAATTTCAAGGGCCAGATTGCCTCTAGGTATTCTCTCCCTTCATTGAAACCGAACAATAACGATCCTAATATTAAGCCGATTGTGCCAGCCAGCATCCAAAAGTTGATGTTAATTAGTTTCAAACTGTGAAATTCCCGCTCTGCTTCTTGGCAAAAGAAGAAATATATGGAACCAATCATTCCAACCAATGGCCAATAGATACTAACATTCAAATGAAAAGCTCTTCCGGATGCAAATGGAATCGGGTTACCAAGATCAGGAAAGATAAGATCAATTGCTCCTCCCGATGCTACCAACCCTTGAAGGCCAAAAAGGAGGTAGGCAAATAAAGCATATTTATAACTCAGATGCTGAGATCGAAACAACTTTTCTAACCCCTTTTCATTACTTTACTCCAAATTCCTCTTTCTTATCATATACCGGTCTTGGCGGCCAATCCATATTAGGAATTGATTGCAGGAAACGAAAATATGCGATAATTT
>JBEQCC010000529.1:0-2763 GCA_041639455.1 Pelosinus sp.
GATAGCGATTGCTGTTGCGGCTGTGTTGGCTGGTACAGATTTAACTAAAATCGAGAAATTACCCAATAGTGATGGGCCGCAGAATGAAATCATTCTGCAAAAAGGCCATTCTGTTAATTTTGGTGCGTCTGTTGCCCAAATGATTACATTGGGCGGTGGCAAAGTTATAGAAGTTGGTCAGGCTAATCATGTGGAAAAATGCCATATTGAGCAGGCGATTACCGATAAAACCGCAGCCTTATTTTATATTAAATCTCATCATGCAGTGCAAAAAGGAATGGAATCCATCGAAAGTATGGCATCCATTGCCAAGAAGCATGATCTTCCTTTTATTATTGATGCAGCAGCAGAAGGCGATATAAGAAAATATGCTGCTGCTGGTGCTGACATGGTCATTTATAGTGGTGGTAAAGCTTTGGGCGGACCGACTTCAGGCTTTATTTGCGGCAAGGCTGACTTGATTAAAGCCTGCCGAAAGCAGTATAAGGGTATTGGTCGGGCGATGAAGGTCGGGAAGGAAGGAATTATTGGCCTTCTCACAGCATTAGAATTGTATGAACAGAAGGAAGACGATTCACAGCCGCAGATAGAATGCATGACTTGGTTAATTAAGCAGTTTGAGGATGTATCCGGGATACAGGGAGATATTGTTCAGGATGAGGCAGGACGAGCTATTTATCGGGCGCAGCTTACTCTGGACGCTAACATTATCGGTAAAGATGCTTATACGGTTATCCAAGAATTAGAAGCGGGTAATCCGGCGATTTATACGCGTAATTACTATGCGAATCTTGGAATCATCAGTATTGATCCGCGACCACTTCTTAAAGGGCAGGAAGAGATCATTGCCACCCGAATCAAAGAGATTATTAGTAATTAGCAAAGGGGGAAATAATATGTCTAGTTCACCAATCATTCGTTTAAATGTGTTAGCTAAAGATTTAGAGAATGCCAGACAAATTACTGAGGCTACGAAGGGTAAGGTATATGTCGGAGTTATGGTAAAAACCTTCGCTAGGATAGAAGATGCTGTAACAAGGGTTAAAAAGTATCAGGACGCTGGCGTTCCCGTATCTGTTGGACTGGGGGGAGGAGATCCGGCGCAATGGCGCAGAGTAATTGATGTTGCTGTAAAAACTAAACCTGGGCATGTTAATCAAATTTTTCCTGCGGTAGGATATACATTAGGAGCTTTAGAGAGTGCAGGTAGTAGTGGTACACTGGTTAATGCCCTGATCGCTCCTACGGGCATCCCAGGGAAAGTGAGTATATTGACTGGTCCGTTTAGTCAAGATTATAAGGACATGCTTTCTTGTGATGCTGCAGCGGCATTCATGCAGGAAATCGGGGTAAGATCCATTAAGTTCTATCCGATAGAAGGGGACAAACGTCTTGATGAATTGGCGGTTATGGTTAAGGCTGCTGTGAAGCATGGTATTACCATTTTTGAACCAACTGGCGGAATTGATGTGAAATCAGTATACCCGGTAGTTAAGACTTGCTTGGAAAATGGTGCAAAGGTTGTTATTCCACATATTTACACTGCTTTTGTAGATAAAGACACAGGTGTTACGAATGCGAAGGATGTCGCAGCATTGACCCAGGCATTATCAATGTTATAGGCTGGATAGGAGAGAGGCACTGTAAAGTGTAAGGAAGGTGGGGAGTACTTCATTTAAGCAAGAACAAGAAGTTGCGAAAAAAATCTGATCCTGGTATCTTGGGCTTTTGTGGTATAGAATCATTAAGATATGTTTTCTTTGGTGTACCTGCTGTTGATGATGCTGCACGGTATGACATGTTAGTTACATTAAACAGGATATTCTAGGTCTTCTTTTGGAAGCAGATACGAGCACAATCCTGAGGGACGGTAGATTTTAATAGCTTAAAGTAAATAATAGCCTGATGAGTCAATCGTCAGGCTATTATTTATGCTTAGACGCTTTATTTTTTCAACCCTTCAATAAAGATTCGATGCAATCCTAGCAGAATTTCTTCAGTCGAGAATCCTTGATCCCGGATATGAAAATCAATGTTGTGGAGCGCTGCCAGTAATACCTCTACGGTATAGAAAACATCTACCTCTGCAACTTCTCCTCGCTCTACGGCCTCATTCAGCAATTCTCTGCAAGTATTTCGCATGGATTGATATAGAGGCGATTGCAGGGGGCGATAACCTGGTGTAGCTCGACTGATGCTGCATAACCAGGGAACCTTCGCCTCCGTAAAAGTCACAAATTTTATGATTACTTGATAAAGTCCATCCGAAATGGCAATCTGGGCAGATTGATCAAGATACGCTTTGACTTCATCAAATAAAGGCTGGCACTCTTCTAGGACGATATCCATACAAATATCGCCCTTTTCCGTGTACCGACGGTATAAGCTTGCTTGACCAACTTCAGCCATTTTCGCAATCTGATGCATATTTACGCTCTCAACACCTTGTTCGATAAAGAGCATTCGTGCTGATTCTAAAATTCGCCGCCGAATGATCTCATCTTTAGAAAGCTGGGGAGCGCCAAGTGTTTTATTCATTCTAGCATTCTCCTGAAATCATTTTGCAAACCTTATTCAACTAACGTTCTAATCGCCTGTTAAATGTCATAATTTGGTCATAGTTTTGTTCTATGCTAATGTAGATAGATAATAGAATACATAGGAAAGAGTATATGAATGTTCTAAATGACCAAATTATTTTGACGAGGTGGTTATGTGATAAAAAAAGTTACTATGCTATTTGCTTTGCTGACGGTTTTTACT
>JBEQCC010000530.1:0-2866 GCA_041639455.1 Pelosinus sp.
AAATAGAACAGGATATGCGTCTGATTCCACCAACCTATCAAATTTTCCTGGCTTATGACCTTCTAAGCGAAAATCAGCTTATTTCCGGAAGGGATATCTGGCAGCGTTACAAAGAAATTTGCCAGGCTAAAGATATGGGGTATGGTCACCGAAAAGTGGAATTGTCCAGGCTGGCTGAACAGATGTCGTATTTTACCTATAGTGTATATAGTTATGATCAACAAGCCTTGGAGTGTGATGAGGAATTCGGCGGATATTATTATATCGAAAACGGTGAACCGTTTATCGAAAATGGCAAATTTAATCGTAAAGCTTTCATGAATCAAGGGAAAGGACTGTTTCTATGATGCTAACTGGTACACTCGTTAATTATTATGTTCATTGTCCCCGGCAATGCTGGCTGTTCTATCACAAGCTGAATCTGGAAGATAATTCTGAAGATGTGAGGATCGGCAGAGTATTGCATGCACTCAATTCGGAGAAGGACGGAGAACTGGCTATTGATAATATCAAACTGGACAAGATTACTGATGAATATGTGGTGGAACTAAAAAAATCTGATGCTGACCTTAATGCGGCTATGGCGCAAATCCAGTTTTATTTGCTGCGGCTGGCCCAAAAGGGAATTAACCGCAAAGGGCGGTTGGAAGTCTGGGAAAAAAACAAGCAAAATAAGAAAGTTCATTATACAGAGCTTAATGAAGAATTGGTTCAACAGCTTAATAAACAATATGCGGAAATAGAAGAGTTTTTACTTAGACCGGTTCCTCCTGCAGTAAATTTAAAAACGGGCTGTAAGCGTTGTGCCTATTACGAGTATTGCTATATTTAGAAATAGATAGGGAGATTAAAGAATGAAAGAAGAGACACGCTATATTTTTTCTAAGGGTGATTTAAGCCGCAAAGATTTTTCGATTTGTTTTCGTGGTGAGTGTGGCAATATTTATCTGCCGATCAAAGATACAAAAGAATTATATTGCTTTAATGACATAACGCTAAGTACAAAATTATTAGAAATATTATCAAAGTCCGGAATTGTGGTGCATTTTTTTGGTTACTATGAAAACTATGTGGGAACGTTCTATCCCAAAGATTATCTGCTTAGCGGCAGGCTGACAGTTTCACAAGCATTAGCCTATGATAATCAGGAAAAACGTTTGACCATTGCTAAAGCTATTGTAAAGGCAATTTCCCTAAATATTCATTCTGTTCTATATCATTATCACAGGCATGGTAAGAGCGAGCTAAAACCGTTCCTCGATTGGTTAAAGAAAGATGTCCCTGAGTTATTACCGCGTATCAGCGCTATCAAGAATTTGCTAAGTTTGGAAGGAGAGATTTGGGCCAGGTTTTATGCAACGTTTAAGCTAATCTTGCCGGAAGAATTTGCGATGAATAAAAGAGTGAGGCGTCCTCCTGATAATCCAATGAATGCGTTGGTGTCTTTTGGTAACACACTATTGTATACAAAAACGCTGACACAGCTTTACCATACTCATTTGAATCAAACGATCTCGTATTTACATGAGCCAATGGAACGGCGTTATTCCTTGAGTCTAGACTTATCGGAAGCATTTAAGCCAATATTGGTGTACAAAACTATTTTTGATTGTGTAAACAACAGAAAAATAAGTGTAGCAAAACATTTCGAAAAAAAATTAAATTATGCATTGCTTAATGATGCTGGGCGAAAAGTGTTTATTACTGAATTTGAGGAACGGATTAATGGGGTATTTGAACATAGTAAGCTTAAGCGGAAGGTTTCATATAAACAAACCATAAGACTTGATGGTTATAAATTGATCAAATATCTAATGGAAGAAAAGCCGATTGCTTTTTTTAATATGGAGGACAAGGGATGAGCAATATTAACTATAATTATGCTTTCATTTTTTATGATATAGGTGAAAAAAGGGTACAGAAAGTTTTTAAGGTCTGTAAAAAATATTTTAAACATCATCAGAAATCAGTATTTCGAGGACATATCACTCCTGCTAATTTAATAGCATTAAAAAATGAACTTGCCAAAATTATTGTAAAGGATGAGGATTTTATTACTCTTGTTAAGTTAAAGAGCAAGGCTGACTTTAGCGAAGAAGTTCTCGGAACTGATCATAAACAGACCGAGTCACTTATCCTTTAATTCTCCAAGCAGGTCTTGCGGACAAGGATGGCGAAAGCCATATCAATTGAGAGTCCACGAGACATTTATTATAATCTGTAATGTCAGTCTGCTTAGCTTGGAAAAATATTGAGATAACCCTTGTAGATACTGGATTCTTATATAAATAGAGTTGTGAGAAATGTAGTATTTACCTTGGAGTAACTAACACATTAGATGTATTGAAATCCTTATCAATGTCTTTTGTATACATAAACGCCAAAGAGTAACTAACACATTAGATGTATTGAAATATATTTCCTCTATTTCGTTGTCGGTAAAAGATTTCGAGTAACTAACACATTAGATGTATTGAAATTTGATTCATCACAGATGACTGCAACAAACGAACCAGAGTAACTAACACATTAGATGTATTGAAATAGAATTTGAGTTTTTTCAGTCAGATGGAGTAACCCCGGAGTAACTAACACATTAGATGTATTGAAATGCTCCAGACATGGGGTTCTTCGTCATTCTGCATCAAAGAGTAACTAACACATTAGATGTATTGAAATCCCATTTGGGAAGGTATACGCATAACCGTTGATCGGAGTAACTAACACATTAGATGTATTGAAATTTAATAGCGTCACCAATACTAGGATAAGATACGAACGAGTAACTAACACATTAGATGTATTGAAATATTGCAGGACTCATATAAGGATATGGCGCACTTCTGAGTAACTAACACATTAGATG
>JBEQCC010000531.1:0-2864 GCA_041639455.1 Pelosinus sp.
AAATGGTTTGTGCTTTCCGGCAGCCTGCCACTAACAGTCCCCACAGATATCTATGCAACCTTCATCAAAATGCTGCATCAATATGATTGTAACGTTATATTAGATACTAGTGGTCCCGCCTTATCTGCAGGTATTGCTGCCAAACCTTTCGCAGTCAAACCAAATCTGCCGGAATTAAGCCAACTCATGCAGGCACCTATGGAATCTGATAAGGATATATTAGGAGCCGTAAAACAACTACTCCGTCAGGGAATCTCTCAAGTAGCAATTTCCCTAGGAGAAAAAGGTTCTTTAGTTGGTGATTGTCAGCAAATCCTACGAGCTAAAGCCCCTGTCGTCCCTGTCAGCAGTACGGTCGGAGCTGGCGATGCTTTTGTTGCCGGCTTTAGCGTAGGGCAAGCACGCAGCCTATCTTTAGCCGACAGCATTCGTTTAGCATCCGCTGCTGCCAGTGCATCCGTAATACTTCCCGGCACACAAGCAGCTTCTTTATCAGACGTAAATAAATTGATCCATAAAATACAACTAGAAGAGTGGGGGTAATCACTTATGAATATTCAAGAATTATTATCGGCCTCAAGAGTAAAATTCCATTTATCATCCAATAACAAATTGGACGCCATCAATGAACTCATTGAAGTTCTCAATCAAGATGGCAAGCTTTCAGATAAAGACAAATATACAGAAGCTGTGCTTCGTCGCGAGAAGGAATTTTCTACTGGAATCGGTATGGGGATTGCAATTCCTCATGCTAAAGACAGCAGTGTCAAAGAAGCGGCTTTAACCCTGGGGATCTCAAAAGCCGGGATTGATTATGAAGCACTCGATGGCAGCCTAGCGCATATCTTTTTCCTAATTGCCGTGCCTGCTGAATCGAATGATGTCCATTTGAAAGTATTATCCTATATCTCTCGAAAACTCATGCATCAGGAAATCAGAGACCGTTTATTATCCGCCACCACTTATGAAGAAATACTAGCGGCCTTTAAAGACTAGACCAAACAAGAAGCAGGTTTATAGCGGAGTTTTTCCACCAGGACATAGCTCCGCTTCCCTAATATATAAACAGAGGAGGACTGTATCATGAAATTATTAGCCATTACCTCATGTCCAACAGGTATTGCCCATACCTATATGGCGGCGGAATCCCTGCAAATGGCTGCAAAAGCCATGGGAATCGAAATTAAGGTGGAAACAAGGGGCTCTGTGGGTGTAGAAAATGAAATTACCCCACAAGACATCAAAGAAGCTCATGCGCTTATTATTGCAGCAGATACCCAAGTCGACAGAGAACAATTCGCAGGATTACCTATTATTAATGCCCCTGTACAAGAAGCCATTAAAAATCCGAAAGGACTCATCGAAAGCGCAATGAACGCAAAAAAACTAAACAACTCAGATGAAAAAATTACAGAACCAAAAGAGCCTGAAAAGAAACGCAGCGGTCCATACAAACATCTTATGACCGGCGTTTCTTATATGATTCCCCTCGTATCAGCCGGTGGTTTAATTATTGCTTTATCTTTCATTTTCGGTATTGATGCCGCTAAAGAAAAGGGAACCTTAGCTGCAGCTTTAATGGATATTGGCGGCGGCGCTGCCTTTGCCCTCATGGTGCCATTATTAGCAGGTTTCATTGCCCACTCCATCGCCGACCGTCCTGGTCTGGTTCCCGGTCTTGTCGGCGGCATGCTGGCAGCTCAAATCGGCTCTGGATTCCTGGGTGGTATTATCGCTGGTTTCTGCGCTGGTTATATTGCTTTATGGATTCGAAATTATGTAAAACTTCCTAAAAGCTTAGAAGGTTTAAAACCCGTACTCATTATTCCTTTCTTCTCGACTTTACTGGTCGGCCTTCTGATGGTTTATGTGATCGGCACACCTGTCAAAGCCATTATGGATCTCATGACACAAACACTAAAAGGCATGACTTCTGCCAATGCAGTCTTTTTAGGCCTTATCCTCGGCGGAATGATGGCCTTTGATATGGGTGGTCCCATCAATAAAGCTGCTTATGCCTTTGGCGTGGCTTTATTAAGCAGCAATGTATTTGAACCAATGGCTGCCATTATGGCTGCCGGCATGACGCCTCCTTTAGGTTTGGCCTTAGCTACCGTTCTAGCCAAAAACAAGTTTACACCAGAAGAACAAGAAGCTGGCAAAGCAGCCTCTGTTATGGGCATAGCATTTATTACAGAAGGTGCAATTCCCTTTGCGGCAGCAGATCCCTTCCGGGTTATTCCCTCACTTGTAGCCGGTTCTGCAATTGCGGGAGCATTATCCATGCTGTTTAATTGTGCTTTACGCGCACCTCATGGTGGTATTTTTGTCCTCTTAATTCCAAACGCCGTAAGTAATCTTGGCATGTATGTTGCTTCCATTGCTATTGGAACGATTGTTACGGCTCTTTTGATTATCCTCTTAAAAAAGAGTCCAGCTAAATAAGACTAACAATTTATATTTCAAGTTTTTTTAGAAAATATAGGTTTTTATTAGGAACGTCAAACCCAGAGAGCACAAAGATGCGCAGAGGACACTAAAGATGTGTTCATTCTACGCCTTTGTGTTCTCTGGGCGTGTGTAAGCAGCTTTGCGTCTTTGTGTTTCCAAAAAGACGTGAAGCGTTTTATTTTGTTGTAAATTTCTGAATTTTAGTGAATTTCTTTGACGGTTCTGATGGCAGCAACAAGGCATTACAGTGGACCACATCATTTGCGGCACCGAGGCTACGACTTTTTTGGCGCGTCATTATTAGGCAGCGTCGCCCACAAACTGGTAACATACTCAAAAATATCGGTACTGGTCGTTAAATAAAAAAACGGCTAACTTATCTTTTGTCCGTTGCGAGCGCGAGCGAAGCAATT
>JBEQCC010000532.1:0-2863 GCA_041639455.1 Pelosinus sp.
AAGTTTTTGAAATAAGAACCATTATTCCTGCGAAGTTTTGCCTCGTCTGGCACAAAAATTACTCGTCATCGACCATTCCGCTAGTTTTCAGACACACCCTAGTCTTGTTTCAACAATCTTTTATTATTTGCAAAAGGAGCAATTGGGATAATGACATCCTTCGCTGCAGGTGCGGCATAGACCTCCGTGACCTAAGGAAGCAATGAAGCGGGACGTAATTTTATCTCCAACAAGAACTTTAGGCAGGATAACATCTAAAACAGTAATTTTACTAAACATACCGCAAGCGGGAATACCCAAAATGGGAGTATCATTAAGATAAGCGAATAGGAACATCGCGCCTGGTAATACGGGTGTGCCGTAAACAATGACCTCTGCACCAGTTTGGCGTACAGCTAGGGGCGTGATGTCATCAGGATCTACAGACATGCCGCCTGTGACAAAGACCAAATCATTTTCGAGAGAAAGTTTCGTAATTGCGGCGGAAATTTTCTCGGTATCATCCGGTACAAAAATAGTTTTTGACAGGCAGCTACCTAAGTCTGATACTTTTTTCTGAATTACTTCTTCAAATCGATCCTTGATACGGCCATAAAAAACCTCATTGCCGGTAACAACTAGACCAGCTTTTTTTGTTGGTATAGGTCTAATGGAAATGATTTTTTCAGAAGCACAGATTTTTTCAATATGATCCAGGGTGTTTTGCGGTAGTGTTAATGGAATGATTTTGGCAGTGGCTACTACTTCATCTTTCTTGACGAGTGTGCCAGAATGCAGAGTCGATAGAGCGACTCCAGTCATCTCATTAACTTGTAATAGCTTATCAATATGAATATCTAGCAAGCCAAAAGTGTGAGCCAGCATCTTTACTTTGCCTTCGCTGGCGTGATCTTTGATGATATTAGCGCCAGCAGACAGTCGTGAAAGCTGCTCAGCTGCCACGTTTTCATGAACATCTCCGGGACCAAGTTCCAAAATATAAACATGGTCCTTGCCCATGTTCAGCATTACAGGGATATCTTCGGGGCGAATAATGTGTCCTTTATGAAAGGCTACTCCTTTAAACTCTCCAGGGGCAATTCTCGTTAAATCTTGACCAAGGACTAGTCCCACAGCATTGGTTACATGTACGGTTTTCATTTAGAATACTCCTTTAGAAAGAATGGTACTCATTTTACAGATGCAAAAGTACTGCTTCTAGCTCTGTTCCATTTTCTATAGCTGGATTATGGGCTGGGATTTCAAGTAATGCATTGGCTTCTAAGGCAGATTTTAGCATTCCATTACCTTGATGGGATAGCGGCTCTGCATAAATGATACCTTGTTTTACGAACCAGCGGGCCCAAACAAAACGACGAGTTGGCGAGGTTTTGGTAAAGGTACCCCAAAGCTTTACAATAGTCTTTTTGTGATTCCAATTACGTAATCCTGTAACTTTACGAATCAGCGGGCTGATTAGCATCTCAAAGGAAACACTGCCGGCTGCGGGATTGCCAGATAAAGCAATGAGTAAGGAGTCTTGCCAAATCCCAGCTAAGACAGGCATGCCTGGCTTAATTGCCACACCTTTAAAGAGAAGAGGTATTTGTAGTTCCAGAAACAATTTTTCCATTAAATCATAATCGCCAACAGAAGCGCCGCCTGTTGTAATATACACTGGCAAGTCAGGCTGTTCCGAAAGCTTTGTGATAATAGAGGATAAATTGTCTTCAACACGCCCAAGTAAAACAGGCTCTCCTCCAGCCTTGAGGACTTTTGCCAACAGCATATAACTATTGGAATCGCGAATTTTTCCGGGTTTCATAGGATCAGAAGGAGACAAAAGTTCGCTGCCTGTGGCAAGGATACCAATCTTTGGTTTATGGAAAACCAGTGGATTGGCCTGTCCTAACATAGACAAGAGTCCAAGCCCGCCTTCTTCTAAGAGAGTGCCTGTTGTTAATACTGTTTCATTCACACGGATTTCTTCACCTTGAGAGCAAATATTGGTTGCTGCTTTGTCGGCAGTCAATATTGCGATCTGACCGTTAACTAGCTTCGTATCTTCCAGGCGAACGATGGCGTCAGCACCTTCTGGAATTTTGGCACCCGTCATGATTCGTGTTGCCTGTCCGGAACTGACAATTTTGTAAGGAACTGATCCTGCAGGTACGGATTCGATTTGCGTGAGCAGGACAGGATGTTCTGGGGATACGTGGGCAATATCTTTCAGTTGTACCGCATATCCGTCTAAAGGGGAGCGATTAAAAGGCGGAAAATCCATGGTGGAAGTAATATCTTCTGCCAAAATACGGCCAAAACACTCTGCCAGAGGTAATCTGACGCTACTGCAACGCAGTGGTGCATGGTTTACTAAAAGGGTAAGAGCATCTTCTAATACAATCATTTAAATCACCTGCTTTTGTTATATAGAATTTAAAGCTTTAGAGGGAACGTTAACCACAGAGCACAGAGGATATTTTTACCCTATCTATCTTTTCTCTGCGTCTCTGTGGTTCGGTACGCTTTGTATGTTTTAAGGACGCGCAGCGTTTTTCTTATAAATATAGGCTTGTTGATAGTCAGAGAAAGAATTCAAGTTTTTAAATAAGAGCCCCAAATTGATTGTGGGCGGCCACATTTCTTCTGACAGGTAGAAGCTATGCAGCAAGTTACAAAGAGAGGATACTTTATAATGATCTGTGCACAAAGCTTGCTCAATAATTGGGAGGGATCTTCTTTGGTAACAGGCAAAAAGCGGCTGTATTTTATCGTGATATAGAGGCAGTACCGCATCCCGCTCTTTGTTAGCCGCTGCGTAATTTAAGATGTTTTGCACAGCTTCTGGTACGACAAAAGGCATGTCACAGCTAATAACAAAAGT
>JBEQCC010000533.1:0-2859 GCA_041639455.1 Pelosinus sp.
TTATGCTTCAGAGAACGGTAAATTGGCCTTAGCGATTGGTATAATTGTACGAGGACCTGTTATGTCCAAGGAAGGGCTTTCTTTATTTTCTCCCAGTGCTGGCTGGCGTAATGTGCCACTAAAATATCTTGTGGAAAAGCAGTTTCAGTTACCTGTTTTTGTCGAGAATGATATGCGGGCTATGGCATTGGGAGCCTATCATTATGGTCCATACCGCGATATTAAAAATGCGGTCTTTCTAGGAGTCGGGGGTGGAATTGGCTCGGGAATTATTTTAAATGGTGAACTATATCGAGGTTTAGGTGATAGTGCAGGAGAAATCGGCCATACAGTTGTAGCGGTTCATGGCCCCTTATGCAGCTGCGGGAATCGTGGTTGCCTGGAGGCCATGGCATCTGAGTCAGCGTTGGTAAATAGCATGGTTCAGTCAATGACAGATGGTGAACGTTCTGTAGTATCAGATATGGTAAAAGGCAATTTAGATGCCATTAGACCAAAGCATATTTACGCTGCGGCTGAGGAGGGAGATCCGCTTTCAATAAGAACCCTCCAGCAGATTGCTCAATATATTGGCATGGGTGCTGCCAATATTATTAATATTCTTAATCCCCAGCTGATACTCATTGGTGGCGGTATTGTTAAGGGACGAAGATTCATGGAAGAGACAATTATGCAGGTTATAAAAGAAAGGGCTTTAGCAAGCTGTTATTCTTTAACTCGTATTGAGTTTTCTTCAGAAGGCAGGCAAGATGCTCTAAAGGGCATTGTAGATGTGGTAATGGAAGGAATTTATTTACGGTAACATGACGAAATGCTCTCTATGTTGGCAGGGGTATAAAACACCCTAAGAAACTGCTCATATAGAGGGCTTTTTACTAAGAAAATTTCCTATTCACCTTAGTATTCGCATCTTTCTACCTTTTTTCGGCGCCTAGTGTGGTTCAATTATGGTTTTATTAATAAGAAAAATTTACCATTTTTATGCTCTATTGTGTATAATAAAGTGGGAGTATTAGAAAAAATGAGCGCTAGGATGGTGTAATATTGGAATTCTTTCGCAAATTACTTAAGATAGAAAATATTCGTTCTAAATTATTATTATATTTTTTCACTCTCATTTTATTGCCCATTGTTACACTCGGTGTATTGGGTAATGTCATCTATAGCAAATCCATTGAAGAACAGGCCAATGAACATACGGGGCAAATGATTGAGCAAGTCACTCGTAATGTTGAGTTTTATATTCATGATATGGAAAATATCGTTTCTTATCTTTTGGGTGATCCTCAGATCATTGCGTTCTTACGGATTGCGAAAGAGGAAGATAGGGATGAATTGCTGAACAATGAGGTTCGGCGAATCTTAAGAACCTATACAAATGTGCGTCCAGAGATTGCCGGAATACTCATTGTAAATGAGAATAATCTTTATATTAGCAATGAAATGCATCGAATTTCACGTGATCCTCTTACTGATGAGACTTGGTACAAAAGAGCGATTGCATCGCCAAATGCAATGCAGCTGTTTAGTAAACCGATTGGCCGTAATATAACGACAACTCTTAAGTATAGTGCTGATGAAGTAGTTTCGATCGCTAAGGCGGTTGTTGATCCTGAGACCAGTCAGCATCTTGGTGTCATACTGATTGATCTGAAATTGGCTAAATTTAAAGAAGTAATTGAGACGATTACATTAGGTAAAAATGGATTTTTATATATTATGGATGCAAATGGTGGCATTGTATATGCGCCAGTCAATCCGATTGTATATCGCGTAAAAAGTGAGTGGTTAAACCATTCTGCCAATAGTATTGTAAAAATCATTCAGGGCAGTGAGTTTCAGATTATCTATAAAGATTCAGCTTATACAAAATGGAAGACCATCGGTGTCTTTTCCCTTAGTGAGACACTGAAAGAGGTAACGATTCTGCGTCATTACTCCATACTTATTGGGCTTGTTACCTTAATACTGGCAGTAGTTGCCGCCTTCTTTTTTACTGCTTCCATTGCCAAGCCTTTAAGTAAACTCCGCAGTTTAATGAAGAAGGCTGAGGAAGGCGATCTAAGCGTACGATTCAACAGTAAATATAATGATGAAATTGGACAGCTTGGTAATAGTTTTAATACGATGATCAAAGAGATTAGTAATTTGGTGGATATGGTGTATACGGAACAAAAACGAAAACGAGAAGCAGAGCTAAAAACCTTGCAGGCTCAAATAAAACCACACTTTCTTTATAATACTCTTTATACGATTCAGTGGATGGCTGGGGAACACGGTGCACAGGAAGTCGTTCGTATTGTGGGTGCACTTGCTAATTTATTTCGCATTGGTTTAAGCAAAGGGAAAGAGATGATTCTTGTTCATGAAGAATTAGAACATGTTCGCAGTTATCTAATGATTCAGAAATCTCGCTATGAAGATAATTTGAAATATGAAATTAACTATAAAGAAGATATATTGAATTACAGAGTACTTAAGCTGATATTGCAGCCTCTTGTTGAAAACGCGATTTACCATGGAATTAATGCTAAAAGAGGGGGCGGTACCATCAAAATTACCGCTCGCATTGACAAGGAGAAATTATATTTTAGCGTAGCAGATGACGGCATAGGAATGACAGCGGAAAAACTCGCAGAACTAAGAAAATCATTAGACGATCAGCATGGAGAGACAGCAAGGACTGGCTTTGGTATTTTTAATGTAAATGAACGAATTCGATTATCTTTTGGCTCAGAATACGGCTTACTATATACTAGCGTGGATCAGGAAGGTACGAAGGTAGAAGTTTGGCATCCAATACGTTAAATAGGGAGTGGTTCGATGTTAAAAGTAGTAATCATCGATGATGAGCCTAAA
>JBEQCC010000534.1:0-2849 GCA_041639455.1 Pelosinus sp.
TAATATTTTAGATTTTGAAAAAGATTATCCAGAAGCCAAAATGATTACCTTAGAGCAAAATTATCGTTCGACTCAAGTGATTTTAGATGCTGCCAATGCTGTACTTGAGCACAATAGCTCCCGGAAGCCGAAGGAATTGTGGACGCAAAATCCTCAAGGTGAACTGATTACTCACTATTTAGCTCACCATGAGAAGGATGAAGCCCAGTTCATTGGGGATACTATTACTAAGCTAAACACAGTGTATCGTACGTCGTATGGTGACGTTGCAATATTATATCGCACCAATACCCAATCTAGGGCGATTGAAGAAGCTTTCATGCAGGCTGGTATTCCTTATGTGATTGTGGGAGGGTTGAAATTCTATGACCGTAAAGAAATCAAAGACATCTTAGCTTATTTGCGGGTTATTTTTAATCCGGCAGATAGTGTCAGTCTTTTGCGAATTATCAACGTGCCCAGGAGGGGACTTGGGGATACTACGATTAGCCGCTTAACAGCTTATGCTGCAGAGAATAATATGACGTTGTTTGATGTGGTGAGCAATCCTGAATTAGTACCGGGACTTACTGCAAGAGCAAAAGCTCCGTTAGAATTTTTGGCGGAACTGATTTTTAATCTAATGGCTCAAGTACATTCTTTGTCTGTTGTAGAATTAGTGAACAAAGTAATGCATGACTCCGGTTATGTAGAAGAGTTGCAAAAGAGCACGGATTTGCAAGATGAAAATAGGCTGGACAATTTAAAAGAGTTTCTAAGTGTTGCAAAGGAGTTTGCCAAGAGTGAGGGGGAAGAAACTTTAGAACGGTTCTTAGAGCAGGTTGCTTTGGTTGCTGATATTGATAATGCTGACATATCAGAAGCCCGTGTTACACTTATGACGCTGCATTCTGCAAAAGGACTGGAATTTCCGGTTGTTTTTATGGCTGGTATGGAAGAAGGGCTTTTCCCTCATTCACGCACATTAATGAATGAAGAAGAAATTGAAGAAGAACGGCGAATTTGCTATGTAGGTATTACAAGAGCCCGCCGCAAATTATATATGACCAATGCCCGTATGCGCACCATTTATGGCAGGACGCAAATGTTTCCTTTATCCCGGTTCTTGAGCGAAATTCCGAGTGCCATGGTGGAAAAATATTCAGGCAGGCAAAATCATTATGGTTTTGCCAGTAATGGAAGTAAGGCGACCATCAATCCGCTTGCTTCAGGTTCCTCCGTTGTACAAAGTCCCCTACGAGCTCCTATTATGAAAGCTCATCTTCAAAAAGAGCAAAGCCGTGGTACTTGGAAAGTCGCTGATAAGGCTCAGCATACAAAGTGGGGGATTGGTACTGTCATTGAGGTGAAGGGGAGCGGAGACAGCCAGGAGCTTAAAATCGCGTTTCCTGGCCTTGGCATTAAACTTGTCGTTGCGAATATGGCGCCGATTACCAAAGTGTAATAGAGAAGGACGAGCAAGCCTTAGGCTGCTTGTTAGAGCAGTTTGGTATAAGATGACAATATAAGAAAGCTGCAGTCTATGCTGCAGCTTTCCTGATTCTAATTTGGGAGTGATAGCAAAGCCGTGGAAAAAAAGCTAGATGATATACAGGAAATTCAAAACAAAATCATCCAGTTGCGTGAACAACTTCATTATCACAACTATCGTTACTATGTTCTTGATGATCCTGAAATAGAGGACCTAAAATTTGATCTGTTAATACGCAGTTTAATCGAGTTGGAATCAGCCTATCCCCAGTTGATCACGGCGGATTCTCCTACCCAGCGAGTGGGCGGCATGGTTGCAGGCGGTTTTAAGCGTGTAAATCATGCTACACCCATGCGCAGTTTAGGAAACTGCTTTGCTGCAGATGAATTATTAGCTTTTCATAATCGAGTGCAAAGTGGTCTGGGAGAAGAGCAGGATATTGAATATGTAGTAGAACTAAAGATTGATGGTTTAGCAATTAATTTAACCTATGAAAACGGTTATTTGGTAAGTGGTGTTACCCGAGGCGATGGTACCCAGGGAGAAGACGTGACTACGAATATTCGAACCATTAAATCAATACCGTTAATGCTGCGTGGTGATCATGCTGGGATTCCTTCTTTTCTGGAGGTACGTGGTGAAATTTATATGCCCCGTAAGGAATTTGAGCGTTTAAATCATGAGCGAGAAGAAGCAGGCGAGGCATTATTAGCAAATCCGCGTAATGCTGCTGCAGGGTCCTTGCGCCAGCTTGACCCGAAAGTGACAGCCAATCGAGCTTTAGATGTTTTTGTCTACGGCATTGGTACTTACACAGGTATTGAATTAACTACACATGGAAAAGTACTAGGATATCTCAGTCAACTAGGGCTAAAAACCAACCCTCATTATAAGATATTTAATCAGATCGAAGATGTGATTGCTTACTGTACGGGTTTTGCTGAAAAGCGTCATGAACTTCCTTATGAGATTGATGGGATGGTCATAAAGGTAAATGATTTAAGCAGTCAGCAAATCTTAGGTTATACAGCTAAAGATCCAAGATGGGCGATTGCTTATAAATTTCCAGCGGAACAAGCAATTACTGTAGTAGAAGATATTTTTGTGGGTCTTGGCCGGACGGGAGTTTTGACGCCAACAGCAATTCTTCGCCCTGTAAGAGTAGCCGGTTCCACCGTTAGCCGAGCGACCTTACATAATCAAGACTATATAGAAGAAAAAGATATTTCCAAACTGGAATGGCAGACTCTGGTGGAGCAGTATTCGATAGATGCCATGGAAGAGATGCGGCAGAAAAGGGAAGATTATCAGAATCAGAAGACGATGTATCAGAGCCGCTATGAGACAGCGAAAGAAACTGTAGGAGAGAAAGAAAAAC
>JBEQCC010000535.1:0-2002 GCA_041639455.1 Pelosinus sp.
AGAATCAATGACACATTTATATGTTCCATGAAAATCACCTTCTCAAATACGATTACCACTTATTCATAATATAGATGATTTACTTCTAAACCGCATCTGCCAAAAGATATAGTTTTGCAATAACTTGAAAGATATTGTTTCATTACTTCACCAAAACTGTAGGAATGTGAAATAAAATAGGAATATCTTTCTTAGATATTCCACGACCTTATATTACCTTGATATAAGTCCTATACTTTTTGCTTTCGCCACTGCCTTAATACGATTATTCACTGCTAATTTACCAAAAATATGGTGCACATGAGTTTTAACAGTACCAATGGTAATCCCCATAGCCAAGGCAATTTCTCCACTGGTAAAACCAATGCCTAATAAGCGCAGAACCTCTCTTTCTCTTTCTGTTAATGGTTCCGTCAATGCAGTCTCCTCTTGGGACGTCTCGCCTGTGGATTGTCGATATTTATCAAGACCAGCAGCAAGAGCCAGCACTAAGTCCTCTTGGCAGCAAGGCTTCACCAAGAACCGAAATACATTTCCCAAGTTCACCGCTTGCATGGCAACGTCTAAATCTGCAAAACCAGTAATCATGATCCGAATCATATTTGGTACCATAACACCTACAATTTGCAGCAGTTCGGCCCCATTCATATCCGGCATATATTGATCCGATATAATGACAGCAAATGACTTATCTTTCTTTATAATTTCCAAAGCTTCATTCGCATTTGCAGCAGTAACAATATCAGCATGCTGTTCCAGCATTTTACTGTGCACTAATAGAGCTATACCGTCATCATCAACCAATAGTACTCTTTCTTTTCTCATATGAACCTCCCTATATAACTAGATATGCGAATCCGCTATATAGTAAAAAAGATATTTGGAAATCTATGAATCAAATCACTGCCTTTTAACCCTGGTTATTTACCCCGTATTTCTTCAAAATCTGCTGTAGTAAGAATAATCGATTGAGGTCCCGGGGCTTTTAAAAGGATCTCCATCGTATTTTTCTTGTCATCTACGCCTCGTTTTGTAGAATAGCGAGTTTCTTTTACTATCTCATTATTTTTTTGTAATTCAAGAGCAATCTTTAATCGGTAGTTCTTAGGTACATCAAATTCAACTCTTTCACCGGTTGAACTTGGCTGTATAAAAAAACTTTGCCCCATGCCAGAAATTCGAATGCCATCAATTTGTTTTCCTAAAAAAGGGTACTTCCAGAAATAATCCGGATTCTCAATGGTTATATTTACGGTTACTTTTATGAGGTCACTATTTTGTATAGATGCAGCTTGAACGACAGGCAGCCATATTCCTAAACCCAAGAAGGATATCATCAGTATAACAGCCTTTTTCTGAAACCACTTCATTTGTTTCCCCCCTTATACCAATAAGAAAATAATACCATATAAGGTTCAAAAATGGTAGTATTCTTTGAAAATCTTTTATATTCGACTATTTTTCTCGAATCGAGTCTTTTTATAGCTGAGGCTGTCCATCTTTGTCATTACAAGTACCCCGGCACTCCGGAAAACGGGAGCATCCCCAAAATGCTCCATTCTTGCCATTGCGCAGTTTTAATACACCCTGCTTACATCTTGGACACTTCACCACATTCGCATCTTTATTTTCAATCTGAACTTCTTTGGCCTTTAAACATAAGCTAGTAATAAATTCGGTCTGCTGGCCAATAAAACTATTAAGCTCAGCCTTTCCTTCCACCATACGATTAAAAATAATCTCCCATATGGCTGTGGAATCAGGATAGGTTAATTCTTCCGGCAATGCATCAATGAGAAGATAAGCCGACTCCGTAGGATACAGGTATTTTTTCTTTTCTTCTAAAAAAGACCGTATTGTCAGTTCTTTTATAATAGAAGCCCGAGTAGCCTCTGTCCCAATTCCGGAAACATCTTTAAGATGTTTTTTCAATTCAGGATTCTTAACATATTTATGTATTTCCTTCATAGCCTGCAGCAGTTTACTAGAGTTAAAAAGTATT
>JBEQCC010000535.1:2012-2843 GCA_041639455.1 Pelosinus sp.
CACTGATAAAATCAGCTTTATCGCCTTTTTGCATATTAGGCAGAGTCTTACTATCTTCATCCTCTTCTTCTTTGACTTCACCTCCATAAAGTTCTTTCCACCCCATTGTCACGATAACTCTGCCATTAGCAACAAAATCTTCACCAGCATATTCAAGCTCCGCGCGAGTCTGATTATACACATGAACAGGATAAAATTGCGCTACATAGGCCTGAGCAATTAAGAAATATAAATTTCTTTCGATTTCTGGCAATGTATTGATTTTACAGGGTACTTCCGTAGGAATGATCGCATGATGGGCCGTAATCTTTTTATCATTCCAGGCACGGCTCTTAATTTTTATATCAGCCTTTCCTGACCAGATTGCCAGCTCTTCCTGATGACTATTGCGTAAATTAGCCAGAATGACAGTGGCATCCGCTTTTTGAGACTCAGGCAAAAAATCACAGTCTGAACGGGGGTAGGATGTAAGTTTCTTTTCATATAAATTCTGAACCCCGGTCAAAACAGCCTGGGGATCATATCCGTACTTTTTTCCAGCCAGAACTTGTAGAGCCGATAGAGAAAAGGGGAGGCGCTGGGGTTCTTTTTTTTCATTGGTATCACAAGATACGATAGAAACGTCTTCTTGTGCCTTTTCCAGTTTCTCAATCAATGCTTGTGCAATAAAAGGATCAACTAAACGTCCTTCTGAATCCCTGCCTAACTGTTCTTCTTTTGCTTTCCACGATGCTTTAAAGGGTCCATTCTCATGTTTTATGTCTGCTTTAATTAAAAAGTAATCTGCTGCTTTAAAGTTATTTATTTCTCGCTCCCGTCTCACTACCAGGG
>JBEQCC010000536.1:0-2835 GCA_041639455.1 Pelosinus sp.
ATCACCTAAATTCGTCATGGAAGTCTTCAACTGTGTAATTGAGCTATTAATTTCCTTAATTGACTGAGTACTAGACGTCGATAACTTACGAATTTCATCAGCCACAACACTAAAACCTCTTCCCAAATCACCTGCCCTAGCCGCTTCGATAGCCGCATTTAAACCAAGAAGATTGGTTTGACTTGCAATATTACCAACAAATTTCAATATCTGATCGGTGCTGTCCATCAACTGATTGGTAGCGACTATGTCAGAAAGTAAATGTTGATTATCATCTACCATTTTTTCTATTTCATGTGTAACTTCACCTACAGCCTGTGATGCAATCTCTAGAGACTGGGAAAGCATCTGTGCATGTTCCTTGACGTCACTACTAAAATTTCGTTTACCAATAGCAATGCTTCCAATAATTTGATTATCTTCATCCTTAATTGGCACGGCTACGGCAGTCATTGCATATCCAAAATACTCTGCAGGAATATCATCGATTACTGTGCGGTTTTCTTTTATGCACCGATATGCAGGCAGATCCTCTGTAAGTAAATCACCTTCGGCAAAGACCCCTTTTCTCGATTCTTCTCCTGTTCCTCCTGTAATCTTAATAATCTTCTCATGATCAGCCACTAAAAAACCAATCGTCCCCTGAAATAATTCACTTAATACTGGCAAAATATGGCATAATGCCGCAAGAATTGAAGAATTCATATAAACACTCCTCTCAAAAATTATCAATGAAAGGCAGGAAAAACTTGCATCCTGCCTGTATACATCACCGCTCGACTGATTAATTAAGGTAGCATCCAGCGATAACGGGAACCTCCATCATTTTCTAAGTCCACATGGATATGTTTGCTTTGTGTGTAGGCTAGTAAACCTTGAATTCCTAGCTCGCGACTAAGACCGCTTTGTTTGTAGCCTCCAAAAGGAGCAATCGGATTTAACAAATGATAGGAGTTCACCCAAATCGTTCCTGTATGCATTCGTTTGGCTACTTCCACGGCACGTCGTTGGTCTTTTGACCATACTCCACCTGCCAGACCATAAATGCTATCATTGGCAATAGCAATGGCCTCTGCTTCACTCTTGTAGGGAATCACAGACACTACAGGTCCAAAAATTTCTTCCCTAGCAATGGTCATCTGATTGTTTACATCGGCAAAAATAGTAGGTGGCACCCAGAAACCTTTTTCATAGACCTTTCCTTGCAATGCTTGTTCTCCTAGCACGCGTTTAGCCCCTTCTTTTATGCCAATTTGTATATATTCTTCAATTTTTTCTTTTTGTTTTTTAGAAATAATTGGCCCCATTCCAGTTTCCTCTTTGCTTGGATCGCCTACTTTAATGGTTTTAGCTCGAGAAACCAAACCTTCAATTACTTCATCATATCGACTTTCTGGCACTAATAGACGAGTACCCGACTCGCAAACCTGTCCACTATGTAGCATTGTCGCAAATAAGGAACCATCAATCGCCACCGCTAAATCTGCGTCCTCAAGAATAATATTCGCCGATTTTCCACCAAGTTCTAATGTAGCAATTTTCAAGTTGGATGCTGAAGACAATTCTAGAATTCTTTTACCAACACCAGTGGAACCAGTAAAGGAGATTTTATCCACTTGTGGATGGGCAGCTAAATATTCTCCAACCACACGCCCAGCACCAGCCACGATATTAAGTACACCTTTAGGTAGACCAGCATCTTGCGCAATTTTCGCTATTTCCATCAAAACCAGCGGTGCTTCTGTCGGAACTTTAATTACCATTGTATTCCCTGCTGCTAAACCCGGTGCGATCTTCCAAAATCCCACAGCCAGTGGAAAGTTCCAAGGTACAATGCCAGCACATACGCCAATAGGTTCACGCTGAACAAAGTTATAACTGTAAATAAATGCATCATCATTTGGTACAATGGCTTCATATGTATACGGCGTCCGAATGAGGTCAGCATAATACTTTAGTGTATTGATAGATAAGATAACTTCCATTGTTGCTTTATGTATTGTGGATCCAGATTCTTCAACCATTAAATTTGCTAATTCTCTTTGTCGGGCTGCCATCCCCTCAGACATTCCTAACAATACTTCTGCACGCTTTGTTGCTGACAATCTGCTCCAGGAACCATTATCAAAGGCTCTTTTAGCTGCTTGTACAGCGGCTTCTACATCTTCAACCGTAGCTTTTGCTGTCAGTCCTACTAGGCTCTCATCGGCTGGATTGATGACTTCAAACCACTCTTTCGTGGAGCCTTCTACAAATTCACCGTCAATAAACAAAGAATATTTGTTCTCTTTCATTTTATCTACGCCCCTCTTTACATTTTTTAATTCATGTGTTTTGCAATCTCATTTTAGCGAATTGTTATACTCTTTTTATTTAAAATGACCATTCGTATATTAAAATGTAAAACTGCAACAATTACACATATCTTTTTTCATATTTTATTATACGATCGGTCACTTTATTTGTCAATACACTTATTTATACTTGATACTAAAAGGCGCAAAGAGGTTCTGGTGCAAAAATAAAAACTTTGATAGCAGAACATTATAAAATTAGAGAGATTCATCAAGTAGTCAGTAAAGCTGCGTATGTGCTTTAAGGCATCACTATGGATGGTTACAAAGAAATATTGGGCATATGTATTGGACAAAACGAGAATAGTAAATTTTGGCTTGGTGTGTTAAATGAGCTTAAAAGGCTCGGAATACAAGATGTTTACTTATCTTGTAGCGATGATTCATTACGCAAAATGTTGTACTTAGCGTCGAATAATATTGTAACTATAAATGATCAAATTTAGTCCCATTTAATTCCAAACATAAAAAAATAAAGACA
>JBEQCC010000537.1:0-2833 GCA_041639455.1 Pelosinus sp.
ATGCAAGAATTAATGAATGCAACCGAAGAAGAAATGATGTTGGTTAAGGGAATTGGAATTGCTAAAGCGAAACAGTTAGCAGCAATTTTGCGTTTTGTCCGTTATGCCCAAGGTAATCCAAATGGTAATCGCACCATCATTCGCACTCCAAAGGACATCTATGATTTAGTACGTGGAGAGTTAGAATATCTTATGGTAGAACGATTCGTCGTAATAGGGTTAAGTGTTAAAAATCATGTCATAATCCAGCATACCGTATCTGTCGGCAGCTTAAATGCAAGCCTCGTTCATCCAAGAGAAGCCTTTAACATGCTGATACGCCGATCTTGCGCTTCAACCATTTTGGTACATAATCATCCCAGTGGAGATCCACTACCTAGTTCCGAGGATATTTCCCTGACCAAGAAATTAGTAGAAGTCGGTCAAATTCTCGATATTCCAGTACTGGATCATTTGATTGTAGGACAAGGGCGCTATAGCAGCCTAAAGGAGAAGGGAATTATCTCGTAATAAGACATATAACTGCCCAAAGATGGAGTAATTGGCTGAAGGATAAAACTTATTTTGAGGGAGGAATCAGATATGAAACATATAGCAGGTAAACTCGTGAACGTAATGGCAGCGTGCGGGAGTGTAAAAAAGAATGGCACTAATGATTTTCATAATTATAAATATGCTACATCAGCCGATGTGCTGGAAAAGGTTAACGCGGCTCTGGTCAAGGAGAATATTGCATCGATTGTACTTCCCGAAGTCATTGCCAATAGCGACGTGATCAACAACAAAGGCAATATAGAGCACTTGGTAACGGTGAAAGTAATGATTACTCTCATCGATACGGCCAGTGGTGAACAGCTTCAATTGTCCGGTATTGGCAGCGGTCAGGACGGTGGTGACAAAGCCGTCATGAAAGCCCAGACAGCAGCCATTAAATATGCCTATCTGCTGACTCTTGCTATGAGTACAAATGACGACCCGGAAGCAGACAGTAAAACTGATGAAAGCATGTCCGCTAAGGCGGCGGACAAAACAGCAAAACCGCTGCCTGACTTACTCTGCATGGACTGCAATGCCGTAATTACCCCTGGAATTAAGCAGGTATCTGTTAATCGTTTTGGCAGACCGCTATGTATCAAATGTCAGAAGAAACAACAAGGTGCAGCGTAAATAATAGACAATAGGATTGACGAATCAGTATCTATAATGATAATGTCTAGATGCTGCTATTCTAATATTGGCTCAGATAATTCGGCAAGCAGCTGATTGGTATCAATGATATTCAAACGCTGCTTTAACGCAAAGATCAGAATGCTGTCACGCTGATTACGTATATATAGCTCTTTTGCTTTCGCATAGTTAAGTAAATATTGCGCTTCTTTGGGTGTGAGCTTTAGAGCGAATGCCAAAGCTAATACTTTATCCCGGGAGGGATTTTTCGTCCCTGAGAAAATATGATAAGCATAGACCTGATTTAAGCCAGAAGCATTGATCACATCCGCTTTACTAAGGTTTTTCTCGGTTAGAAGCTTATCGAGATATTCTGAAAGCGAATAAGAAGTGAGTTCCTTTTGATTGGAAAGGATAAAGTCCTTAACATCATTGGAGTATTGAATCTCGTGCAGCAATGCATCAGTATCTTTTTTCATTATATTCTCCTTGTATAATCGATCGACTAAGGGGGCTTGTATGAATTACATTACTAAAGTTTATCTGGATGAAACCTTTGAGGTGATGAAACAACTGCATAAAAGTGATAAGAGTGAAATTCTTTTAGCTTTGCATAACCATACCAAGCAGTTGTGTGTCATAAAATACATACGTCATATTGGCTTACCTTATAAAGAACTGAAGGAAATTTCTCATCCCCTATTCCCTGAAATCATATATGTAACCGAAACAACCAATCAAACGACGATTGTCGAAGAATATATCAATGGGCAAAACCTCCATGATCTTTTACAGGAAAAAGGTAGCTTAGATGAAGATCTTATTATTACGATTGTACTACAATTATGTGATGGATTAAAAATACTTCACAAAAAAAATATTATTCACCGGGATATAAAACCGTCCAATATTTTATTAACCAATGATAAAATAGTCAAACTCATTGATTTTGATGCTGCAAGAATCGAAAAGAGCGAAGCTGAAAAGGATACAAAACAACTTGGGACTATCGGTTATGCTCCTCCCGAACAGTATGGATTTTCGCAAACAGATAAACGCAGTGATATTTATGCATTAGGCATGACCATTCAGGCTTTAGTCGGAAGAGACTATAAAGGCAGACTGTCGCCAGTCATTGAAACTTGCACCCAGCTCAATCCTGCCAAGCGATTCCAATCCGTCTCCAAGCTGGAACAGGCAATCAGGAGGGCTGGTAAGGTAAAGAAAATCAAGATGTATTTTGGTGGCGTCTTTGTCCTTTTCGCTGTGTTATGCATATTGCTGGCCAAATATTATTTTATAAGTGATACCTGGCAGCAGGGTTTGCCCCTGCCTGCTCAAACAGAAGATACACCAGTGATTTTGGAAAATCTCGGGGAAGGAACTACGACACTTGGGGAAAAAGAAGAGGAAGAAATAAACCACCAATTAAAGGATGACTCCTCCAGTCGCTCTGAACAGCCTGCTGCTTCGAGCAGCACAGGTAAAATAAAAAAGGAACAAGTGGATATCTCATTTCAGATAACTGGGCATGACAAGATGGATGCCAAGAAAATTAATTACACCATTTGGTTTGATACCAGAAGCAACTGGCGAAAAACAGAAGGGGCTTTAGCAGAAGCGTATCCTAAAAGCGTTTATTTCCCGGTAGATCGTACAATAACCT
>JBEQCC010000538.1:0-2833 GCA_041639455.1 Pelosinus sp.
ACTAATTCCTTACTCGTTTCTCCGCTATAGTATGGAATGTTCTTTAATAACTCTGCAGTAGCTGGTGCTGGTATTGGCATTAGCCCATGAGCGCATTTTATAAACCCCTTGCCAACTTGTAATGCAGAAGTATAGATAGCTTGAATTCCTAAATAATCTAAACCAATCGCTGTACCTACAATATCAACAATGGCATCAACAGCTCCTACTTCGTGAAAGTGAATTTCTTCTACTCCTACACCATGTACCCTAGCCTCTGCTTGAGCTAATAATAAGAAAATTTTCTTACTATCAGCTTTAACTTTAGGGGCTAATCGAGAATCATCAATGATCTGAAGGATATCTGATAGATGACGATGATGATGATGATGATGATGGTCATCATCGTCATCATGATGTGCATCATCATTGAGATTTACGTCTACATAAATGGCACTAATACCACATTTGTTTACTTCTGTAACGATTAAATCATAACCATGAACAGGTAAGAGTGATAAATTTTTTCTTAATACGTCCTCTGGTAGTCCTACATGTAATAATGCTCCTAATAACATGTTACCACTAATACCGGAGAAACAATCTAAATAAAGGGTTTTCATGATATCACCTCATTTTATTAATAATACTCGCTAATCGTCCTGCTCCAAACCCATTGTCAATATTTACCACAGATATTCCAGCCGCACAGCTATTTAACATACTTAGTAAAGCTGCTAAGCCATTAAAACTAGCGCCGTAACCGATACTAGTAGGCAACGCAATTACTGGTTTAGCAACCATACCTCCAACAACACTAGCCAAGGCACCTTCCATACCTGCAGCTACAATAATTACATTAGCATTTTGAATGATATCTTGATGAGCAAATAATCGATGAATACCAGCAACGCCAACATCATATACGCGCTCTACTTTATTTCCCATGATTTCTGCTGTAACAGCGGCCTCTTCAGCGACAGGTATATCACTTGTACCCGCAGACATAACGAGAATAAATCGTTGACTATCAGGTTCTGTCGTATCACGTTTAACATAAATTATTTTAGGTATTTCGTAGAACTGCGCTTCTGGCAGTACAGCCTTTATCACTGCATACATAGCTTCAGTTGCCCGAGTAGCTAATATGCTATGATTATGTACAGCCAAACTTTTCATAATTGTCGCTACTTGTTCTGCGGTTTTCCCTTGACAAAAAATTACTTCAGGAAACCCTTGCCTGATCATACGATGGTGATCAATTTTTACAAATTCTAAGTCTTCATATGGTAAAATTTTAAGCTTATCTATTGCTTCATCCAAAGATAATCGACTTGCTTGAAAGTCTTGCAATACATTGCGTAAATTACTAATATCCATGCTTGTCTCCTTAATTAATAGTTTTAGTTCAATCGAATATCGATAAAATTGCTTTCTATTATATCATTTTTTCTGAATATATATTTTTTATAGATTAGTTTTCTTTTATAAATATATAATACTAAAAACTTGGCCTTAGCCAAGTTTTTAGTAACTTGTAGCAATAATAGCAATATCTGGTTCGTGTAATAGATTTACTACGCCAGCTGGAGTAATAATTAATGGTCGTGCTAAATTACTACTGTTAAGTCTAAGAACTTTACCTTCTATACCATTCGTAAGTTTGACATTACTATCAATTTGATAAGGAATAGCAATACGATTAAATGCTTTTATCACATTTGCATCAAAATGAATCTCATTGCCTTTATTAATAATTTCCATTGCCTCAAAAGAGCTCAGGCGTGAGCGGTATACTCGATTTGTAGTTAACGCATCATAAACATCTGCAACAGCTACAATTCGTGCTAATGGATGTATCTGATGCCCTGAAATTCCCCAAGGATATCCACTGGCATTGCAGCGCTCATGGTGCTGCAATGCCATAAATGTAACACGGTAATCTAGGTAAGTATCTACTTTAAGAATATTATAGCCAAGAGTAGCGTGTTCTTTAATTTCGTTAAACTCTTCTGGTGTTAATTGACCTTGCTTATCCAAAATATACTTTGTAATTCTAGTTTTCCCAAAATCATGCAACAATCCACCCATACCTAAAAGGCATAATTCATCATAAGGTAAATCCATCGCAATACCGATAATAATTGAAAACAGCCCTACGTTAACGCTATGCATAAATAAATAATCACTTGTAGAATTAACGTCATCTAAATACATGAGAACATTTTTATTTTTCGCTAATGTAGATACAATATCATTTACATAATTCTGCAATTGTGTTAAATGTCGAACTAAACCATCAGTGCTGTTAAAAGCATCTTCAACATTTGAAATTAATTTTAACCTAGTATCCATGTTAATTAAATCATGCGCTTTACTAATTTCATAATTACTAGTTTTATCATCACGCACAGAAATAGAAAAGATTTCATGCTTTTTAAGTAAATTGATTAATTCCTGCTTTAATGGCATACCTGCTGTTATGAGTGTCCTACCATATCTATCGACTATATCTTGTGCTACAATCATATTTTCCTTGACATCATTTAACAACATTTGCTGAATTTTTGTTACCTCCTATCCAGGGTATGTTCTCCTTATGTAGTAAACCCAGCTTGTTTTATGATAATTCTACACAAATTTAACATTTCCCTTCTAGATCTAAAGAAAATATTGGATATAATTAATAATGATTGTTGAGCAAATTGCTTTAAATTGAAAATAATATGATGAATATAATAAAACAATTATCGTGGATATTAATGCTGCTTGTTGCTATATCGGCATGTAGTCCACAAGAGATGGATGATTATTCCCTTTCGAAGGTGCCAACTATAACAGATGATATGGTGTC
>JBEQCC010000539.1:0-2802 GCA_041639455.1 Pelosinus sp.
ATAAAAGCAGTGAGACAAGAAGTTGCTTCAAAGGAGCATTTGCATTACGAAATCATTGCTTATGCCCGAAAAACCAGTTTTGGACGCCAAGAAATAAACACAACCGTTGCGATAGCGGAGAATGATGTTACGGTTACAACACATTTCCACGGTAAAATACTTTTAAAAACTAAGCCGAGGATCGCTACTTTTAAAATATCGGAGATTGTCAGTGTGTCATACGGGTATGGTACTATCACGTATTTTCTGGATATTTTACGGTATTTAATAGCAATCATGGTGACTCTTAGCGGTCATTTGGGGTATGGACTCATGACGTTAGCATTCTTCGCATACATAACAGTTTCTAATGCAATAACAATAAAATTAAAGAACGGATCAACAATGGTCATTTATTTTGATAAAAAACATCATACAACGGAATTCTTCAACTATCTGATCTCACAGATTTCTTAAATTCACTTGGAGCATTGTGTTTCGTTGTTCTAACAAGGAGATGATAATCGTTGATCATTACGCATAATGCATCGGCTATGAACAGCCGACTTCACTTAAGCCGCAACCAGAAAAAAACGGCTGCTGCCTTGGAAAAGCTCTCATCTGGTTTAAAAATCAATAAAGCGGCTGATGATGCTGCTGGTCTTGCCATCAGCGAGAAAATGCGGGCGCAAATTCGCGGACTGTCCCAGGCATCCCGCAATGTCCAGGATGGAATTTCTCTGATTCAAACAGCAGAGGGCGGTCTGAGTCATATCTTAGAACCATCCCTACAGCGTTTGCGGGAGCTTACCATTCAGGCAGGAAATGGAACTTTGACAGAAAAGGATCGGCGTATGATTCAAGATGAGGTGAAACAAATCCTTGGAGAAATTGACCAAATTGCTCAGGGAACAGAGTTTAATGGCAAGAAGCTGCTGGATGGTACATATAAAAAACCAGTTGAAAATGTGGCGCTGACCCAAGAGTGGACAGTAAACTTTTCTGGCAAGGAAATTGTCTCTCTTACAGCCACTGCTGATGGTGGTGTGGTGGCTGCCGGAAGAAAAGGGCAGTTTGGTTCTGATAGCCAGTATTGGCTGACAAAAGTCGACACTGCAGGGAATGCCCTATGGGAAACCCTGTTGCCGCAGGACGATAGTTATAACGTAATCTACAATGTTCAATCCTTACAAGATGGCAGCCTGATTGCCAGTGCCAGACGGAGAAATTTACTTTCTGGTAAAGACGATGCTGTTTTATATAAACTGTCTGCCAATGGCGAAATTCTAGGAACCAAGGTCTTAGCCCATGGTGATGAGCAGCTTTTGGAGATTAAAGAAACAAAAGAAGGAGATCTCATTGCAGTGGGTGTTGCTTCACAAGATGTAATCGTTAGAAAGCTCGATTCCAGCTTTAATGTAATCGCTGTAAAAAACTTCACACGTCCTTCTGGATCGTATTTCAAAACGGGCATTGATGTTACCCAAACCAGGGATGGGGGCTTCTGGATGGTGGGAGAGGAGTCCTATTCGTCTCCATCTTTTTCCAATGGCTTTATCATGAAATTGGATGCAAATCTAAACCTACAATGGGAATCCAAAGAGGCGAATACCGTTTTTTTGGCAGTTGCAAGTATAGATGACCAACATGGGCTTCTATTAGGCAATACGGGATTATACAGCATCGATGATACAGGCACAATTACGCAACTCAATGCGGCTATTGCTCAAACTGTCGATTCCTTTGATTATAAACATGACTGGCTTACTAAAACGACTGACGGCAAATATTTGGTGGGAACCAGTGATAAATTGTACAAGGTGACTGGTGAAGGGGAAATCCTTTGGGATCTGGACATTCCAGCAATCGCTATCACGCAAATGAGCGACAGAGGCTATATTGTAGCAGACACAGCTCACAGCATTGTTAAAATTACCCCCGAGGATTTGCCTGAGGGTGAGAAGCAAAATGGACTGCAAATCCAAACCGGTGCCAATGCAGGTAATACCCTAACACTTTATCTTAACGATGCTTCAACCCAGGCACTGGGGATTCACGGACTGGATTTAACTGGTGTAAACCAGCTGGATACAGCCTTAGCTAAGATTGATACTGCTATACAAAAAGTGTCTGGTGATCGTTCTAGCCTGGGAGCCTATCAAAATGCCTTAGAACGCATCAACAGCAACGTAATGAATGCAGAAGAAAATTTGACAGCAGCTGAATCGCAGATTCGGGATGTAGATATGGCAAAAGCCATGATGGAGTATACCAAGTTCAATATGCTGCAGCAGGTCGGTCAAAGCATGTTAGTACAAGCTAATCAAGAACCACAGGCGGTTTTGAGCCTATTGGATTAGAAATAAAAAGGAGAGGATATAGATGGAAATTATACTCTTTGGGGGTTATTTGTTTTTCGGCGCCATGGCGAACTCCTTTTTAAAGCACCATGTGTTGAAAATGCAAACGGCCTATGTCTTTAATTTACAAAACTTTATCATGGAGAAAATAATTTGGGCTTGTTTATTGGGATGGATTACAATTCCCCTTGCTGCTCTATTAAGACTTAGTGGAGCTGGAAGATCCTAATTCTTTAGTAAAAATGCTGCGATTATCGGTTAAGTCTAGTATTTTAGTAATGTAGAGCTCATTACAAGTTGCAAGGCTGTTGGCGATTCTTTGCTGACAGCTTTTATACAACACTTAGGGAAATTGGATCATATTTAATACAATTTTTTTTATCATGGGGAGGAGTAAAAGATGAAAAGAAGCAAACTTTTCAAGTCTCTTGCTGTTGCTGGAATACTTATTAGCATCAGTGTG
>JBEQCC010000540.1:0-2808 GCA_041639455.1 Pelosinus sp.
GGTTCACAATATTGAGGAGTTAATCAATAACACGCGCTTTATTCGTATTACAGCAGCTGGATTGAAAGAAAGCCATCCTCATGATATCAGTATTACTAAGGAATCACCTAATTATAGTTTATAAATAGACAAAACAAAAAAACACCGCTGTGCTCAAACTGAGCAGGCGGTGTTGCTTTATTAATATAACACGAAATTTTTTAGCATAGTCGTCTCCTGAGATGTTATTTTACAAAATATATAAGTGAATTTCTTACTATTACCTGTATAATCGATATTAAAGTACGTATTCCTGCGGGTAAAGTTTAATATGCTTTGGAATACTAAAGCTAATAAGGAGTGTGATGGAATGCGGCAATTATGTATTATTAGTATCATTGTTATCATTATTGTAAGTTTGTTTGTTAATAGTAGTTATGCTTTTTTTATGCCGCAAGTTGATAACTTGGATAACTTGCAATTAGTTGAAGCAACACAAGTATTTGATGTGAACGGACAACTTATTTCTAAATTATTTGAAGAAAATCGGGTTGTAGTGTCCATCAATAATATGTCACCTTATATACAGCAAGCCATCATTGCAAATGAAGATAGTCGGTTTTACAATCATTTTGGTATAGACCCCATCGGTATCATTCGTGCTATGTGGGTTAATCTGCGTTCAGGTGGTCTGGTAGAGGGAGGGAGTACCTTAACACAGCAGCTAGCCAAAAATATGTTTTTAACTCAGGAACGTACCTTTACACGAAAAATAAAAGAATTTTTCTGGGCTATTATTATTGAACGTAAATTTTCGAAGCAAGAAATCTTACAAGCCTATTTAAATCAAGTATATTTTGGTGAAGGCGCGTATGGAGTAGAAGCTTCTTCACAGATCTATTTTGGTAAACATGCTAGTGAACTAACTTTAGCAGAAAGTGCATTATTAGCAGGACTGCCTCGTGGTCCCAATATTTACTCTCCATATGTTGATCTGAATGCCGCTATGGAGCGTAGAACTACGGTGTTGGCAGGTATGCTAAAAGAAGGCTATATTACGCAAAAACAATTTGAATCAGCACAAAAAGAACCTATCGTATTAGCGGGAAAAAAGAAACGTGTGATACAAGCATCCTATTTTATTGATTATATAGCGAATGAATTAGTAGGGCGTTATGGTGCTAATCGAGTATATAAAGGCGGCTTAAAAGTATATACAACGATGGATAGTAAAGTTCAGCAAGGGGCTGAAGCCGTGTTAGGTCAGTATCAAGGCGCTGTACTCGCTCTTGATCCTCGGACAGGCTATATTAAAGCTATGGTAGGCGGGCGTAATTATGAAGAAAGTCAATTAAATAGAACAGTGGTTGAGGTACGTCAACCGGGTTCTGCATTTAAACCTTTTGTATATGCTACTGCTCTTGGGCAGGGATTGACGGCTAATTCTATTATTCTTGACCAGCCAATTAATATTGCTGGATATGCACCACAAAATTTTGATAAAAAATTTCGTGGACCAATCACCCTTAAAAAAGCGATCCGCCTATCAGTCAATGTAGCTGCAGTAAAACTTGGTCAGCAAGTTGGTATCGATAACGTTATTAGCTTGGCAAAAAGTATGGGCATTACAACTTTGGTTCCCAAAGACGATAATTTAGCTACTGCTCTGGGGGGGTTAACACAAGGCATAAATTTGTTTGATATGGCTACGGCTTATACCGCCTTTGCAAATGGGGGAATCGTATCTCAACCTATTTCCATTTTAAAAGTGGTGGATGAAAATAATCAAGTATTAGAAGAAGCACGCTTAAAACAGCAATCTGTATTAAGTCGCGAAGTTGCATACATTATGACAAATATGATGCAGGGAGTAATCGAAAGTGGTACAGGTACGCCTGCTAATATTGGACGGATGGCAGCAGGAAAAACAGGAACAACAGACGGATATGAAACAGCTTGGTTTATGGGCTATACACCTGAGTTATTAGTTGGCATTTATGTAGGAAATGACGACCGAACACCTGTAGGAATCTCAGGTGCCGAAGTGGCAGGCTTCTGGGGGAAAATGATGTCAAACGTGCTAGCTGGCATTAGTCCCAGTGAATTTTTTGTTCCTCCCAATATAATAACGAATGTACCTGTTTGTGCTGATTCTGGCAAACTAGCTACTCAAGAATGTCCAGAGATCGAGTATAGTGCTTTTATTAAAGGTACGGAACCGACTGCTGTCGACAATCGAATGCGTTCCAAAGATCCAACAAATGAAAAAGCAGATCAGCCTGGTAGAAAAGAGGAAAAGTCACCATGGTGGAAACTTCCATTACCACGATTGCCCAGGTTCTAATAGTGTGATACAATGTATTAGATAATTTAAAAGATTAGATTTCTAAATAGTAAGGAGACTCTATGTATAGTGCGCAATAGAATAACTGTTTTAAATGTGATGATTGATGTTGTGACTATGAAAGAAGCGGTTGAGGCTGTAAAACGATTTATTCTACAGAAGAAATCTCATTTAGTAGTTACCCCGAATCCGGAAATAATAATGATGGCTAATAAGGATGAACAATTAGCACGCATTATTAATAATGCAGATTTAGTTGTACCTGATGGTGCAGGAGTTGTATGGGCTGCACGTTATCAAGGTGATGCTATGCCCGAGCGTGTAGCAGGATATGATTTAGTACAAAATTTATTAATAGAAGCCATGAGCGAAAAATATAAGATTTATTTGTTTGGCGGAGCACCAGGTATTGCAGAGAAGGCTAAAAAAATAGCTGAAGAGCGTTATCCTGGTGTACAAATTGTTGGTACACAGATCGGAAGAGC
>JBEQCC010000541.1:0-2806 GCA_041639455.1 Pelosinus sp.
TATTTACTCCGGAGGAGAAAATGTGGATTATTTCAAGGTAAAGGCAAATGATGGGGGTATGCTGATTACAGACCGTGCATTTTATCAGTTTATTGTGTTCTTTGAAGCTTGGATTGAAAAATATCCCCAGCGTGAATTTATAAACGCTACGGAAGGCGGGGCATATATCGAAGGTACCAAGCTAATGACCTTACGAGAGGTACTGGATCAATATTGTCAAAAGGAAGTGGATATAAGGGGGGTTATTAGGGAGGCGCAAGCTTCATTTGAGCTGCCCGAGATGGAAGATATCCTGAGAAAGCTGAAATTACGTCTAAAGGATACGAGGAAAACCATTGTTGAAGCCAATAAGGCTATTCAGCATCTCAAGGAATTGGAGAAGGCCTGCGAAAATAAGCAGGCAAAAAAAATACAGCGGCATTTGAAGACCGTTGGTGGAATATACCAAAAATTTAAGAAGGATCAATATATACGTGAGGTAGTGGAGGAATTTTTCCAGCAGGAATTGCACAAGGTGTTTTCAAGAACCTATGAGGCGGAGTACTCGGAAAAAGATGATTTTCATGCTGCCATTGGGGATTACAGTCTTTATTATGAGAAGCTGATTGAAGGATCAAAGACGGTAGAGGACTTGCTTCAGCGTTGTATCGAAAATATGAGGGGGAAGATGTGCAATGATTAATAATCCTTATGATCACTATAAGCGTATGCAGGTAGAAACATCCAGTCAGGGGAGATTGATCATCATGCTCTATGACGGGGCCTTGAAAAATTTGCGCAACGCACAAAACTGTATTGCTCACAAGGATATCAAAGGTGCCCATAATTTGCTAATGAAAACACAAGATATTATTAAGGAATTGAATATAACCTTGAATATGAATGCCGGCGAAATTGCTCAGAATCTTCGCAAGCTGTATGTGTATATGATTAAACGATTAGTGGAGGCCAATGTCACGAAGGACGCTGAGAAGGTGGGAGAGGTCATTGAATTGTTGTCCACATTAAAGGAAGCTTGGGATAGTGTTATTTTAAAAAATAAGACGGTGACTGCACCTTAATGGGGGATGAAAATGCAACAAGAAGACAAGGGTTTGCTTTTTATAAAGCATTATAGTCACCTCCAACGATTGTCTGCTGATTTGCTAAATGCGATTCAAGAGGAAACACTAGATATTGCGAATGATTTAGTTGCCCAGAAACAAATTATCATGGATAGTATTACCGCTTTACAAGGGGAAGTTGACATCAATAGTTGTCAGCCGGAAGTGAAAGAAAAGCTGAAAGAATTATTTAGTCAAATTACTGCCAGTGAAAACGAGAGCCAGCAAATAGTAAAGAACAATTGTTCTAGTATTAGTAAGAAAATGCTGGCAGGGCGTAAGGAACTTAATATTCAGCAGGCCTATGAAAGCAATTCTTTTCAAGGAAATGGGAATATGCTTAATATTGAAAAGTAATGGGATTGCATTGATTTTGAAAGGGATTTTGAGAATGAATTTAAAAGGAAAAAAAATTTTAGTAACAGGGTCTGATGGTTTCATTGGTTCACATCTTGTGGAAGAACTGGTACGTCAAGGGCATGATGTAAGGGCTTCAGTCTTGTATAATTCATTTAATTCTTGGGGATGGCTGGATGCTGCACCAAAAGAGATTAGGAGCAGTATCGAAGTTCATGCAGGTGATATTCGGGACCCCCACGGAGTGAAAGCAGCAATGGCAGGATGCGATGTAGTCCTTCATTTGGCAGCGCTTATTGCGATACCCTATTCCTATCATTCACCGGATACGTATGTGGATACGAACATTAAAGGAACATTGAATGTTTTGCAGACGGCAAGGGAACTGGAAGTAGAAAAAATTGTTCATACTTCTACCAGCGAGGTGTATGGTACTGCACGTTTTGTTCCGATAACCGAAGAACATCCATTGCAGGGACAGTCTCCTTATTCGGCAACGAAGATTGGCGCCGACCAATTAGCGATGTCCTTTTATAATTCCTTTAATATGCCTGTAGCAATCATACGTCCTTTTAACACCTATGGTCCACGCCAATCTGCCAGAGCAATTATTCCTACTGTAATCACTCAAATTGCTGGTGGAAAGCGTGAAATCAAGTTGGGAGCACTCCATCCTACCCGGGATTTTAACTATGTGGCAGATACTGTCAGAGGGTTTATTGCGATGGCTCAATCTGATTCAGCAATCGGGGAAGTCATCAATATCGGCAGTAATTATGAAGTATCTATTGGTGAAACAGTCAGTCTGATTGCAGAGGTTATGGGGGCAAAGATTGAGATTGTCGCTGATGAAGCAAGATTGCGGCCTGCTAAAAGTGAAGTGGAACGATTGTGGGCTGATAACCAAAAAGCCAAAAGACTTCTTGGGTGGGAGCCTCTCTACGGTAGTAAAGACGGTTTGAGAAGGGGGTTAGCAGATACGGCAGCGTGGTTTACTCATGAGGAAAATTTGAAACAATACAAAGTCGATATCTATAATATATGAGAAGCGAGCATTTTAATGTAGATAGTGTGATTACAGCTTTAAAAAATTGTTTACCAATAGAGCAGGAAAAGGTTGCCCTTCACGAACCCTATTTTGGGGGAAATGAATGGAAGTATGTAAAAGAATGCCTAGATACCGGATGGGTCTCCTCTGTGGGCAAATATGTGGATCAATTTGAACAGCAATTGGCTGAATATACGGGAGTTAAAAAAGCAGTTGCTGTAGTAAATGGGACAGCTGCTTTGCATATTGCTCTTTTGCTGGCAGGAGTAATGAGGGATGATGAGGTCATTGTACCAGA
>JBEQCC010000542.1:0-2804 GCA_041639455.1 Pelosinus sp.
GCCCGGCTGTTATCCGTAATATTTCTATTGGTGGAGAACGTTTTACAGATGCGATTATGCAAGGAATGGGAAAGGAATGGAATGAAGTCGAGAAGCTTGAGAACAATCAGAGGAGTTTATCCCAAGCCAATATATTCTTTGAAGATGTTAACGTACAACGTCAGTTTGATTTGCTAATAACTGAATTTGCTAGAGACATACGCCGCACTACCGAATATTATCAATCACAAAATAAAAATGTTATCATTGATAAAGTGTTTATCACCGGAGGTGGGGCCAATCTGGGGAATTTAGCTCAACAGTTATCAACACAGCTATCTATACCAACAGTCATTCATAATCCGTTAACGAAGCTGTCTGTTCCAACTTCTTTTGACAAAAAGCACTTAGAGCAAATCGCCGCCCGATTGGGTACTGCAATTGGCTTGGCATTACGCGGAGGTGAGTAATGGAAAAGATCAATCTATTACCATTAGCAGAACGTCCATCCAAATGGCCTGTAAATAAATTATTTCTACTATCTGGAGTATTAATACTGGCATTATTTAGCAGCATTTCTAGTTATAATCTGTTTACCCTTTGGGATATAGAAAAACAACTGCAAAATACTCGCAACCAATACGAGCTATTGCAGCCAACCCAGAAGATAATGTTTCAAACTATTCAAAAACAAGAAATTTTAAATAAAAAAAATAATCTCTTGGTGACTTTAACAGATGAACGAAAATCATCTTATACTACTGTAGCCCGTCTTACTGCCTTAACATCACCACAAATATGGTTTACTGATATTGGGAAAACAGATAAGGATATGATTCAAGCTAAAGGCTGGGCAGGACAATATCTTGCAATAACTGAGTTTATGCAAAAATTAGAACAGGATCAGTTCTTTGCTGACCCACTGCTGGTGAAAGTGGAGAATGATGCAACCTCAAACGTTGTAAGGTTTGAGATAACAGTAAAACCTAAGGGGATACAAAGATGAACTTGAGTTTTTTTTCTTGGGATAAACTATCCATTCAGTATAAAGTCACTTTATTTGTCATCGGTATGATAACTATATCGTTACTGGGGTATCTATTTGTGCTGTTACCCCAATGGGGGAAAATCGATGAACTAAAAACGGAATATATTGTTGAGCAACAAAAGGTAAAAGTAATTGAAGATTTTTTATTACTTCATCCTAACCCAGAGGATTATTTGGCTGAATTAGATAATAAATTGGTGAAAATTGGTCAGTCATTACCTGATAGTCCAGACATTAGTAATTTTCTTTTTCAAATTGAGGGTTTATCTACGGCTTATAATGTACAGCTTGTATCTCTTAAACCTGGAAAAATTGCAAGCAAAGAGAATTACCGTATATATGATATTGAAATAATCATTAACGGTAATTTTCCGGAAAGTATGAATTTTGTTAGTGCTATCGAAAAGGGATTGCGTTTTACTACGATTACTGGTACAAATATGCAATTGGGAGTAACTGGCTTAGAAACTAAGTTATTGGCAAAAATTTATAGTTTTGGTGTACCTGCTGCAGCCAACACGAATAATAAAACTACTGATAAATAAAAATAATTACAATTCACTTTAGATATTTACAATTGTATAGTAAAATATTATATAATAAGCCTTGAAAAGTAGTACATGCAGTACTGTTATTAATAGCGAAATGGAAAGAAGCGCAACATTAATACTGTACTGCATGTTTATTTTTTAGTATTTTAATGAGGTGAGGTCCATATGGCTGACGTGATTCCCATAGTTAAACCCTTTAAACGTAGTTTCACTGATTTACATGCTACAGTAGATTGCCAAAGAGCTTCTCGGTAATATAACTATGAAAAATATTGTATTGATAGGCTTTATGGGAACTGGAAAAACAACCGTTGGCAGATTGTTGGCTAATCGTTTGGGGCGACCATTTTTTGATAGTGATAAAAAAATTGAATATGAAAATAATCTCAGTATTCGTGAAATCTTTGAAGTATGTGGAGAACTCTATTTTCGACAACAAGAAAAAATGATTATTGCCAAATTGTCTCGTTATAATAACGCTGTAATTGCAACAGGCGGTGGTGTAGTATTATCTCTTGAAAATATGAACAATTTAAAACGGAATGGTGTTATCATCACTCTCACTGCTTCTGTTGAGACCATCTTAGAGCGAACAAGTCGACGCAATACGCGTCCATTATTAGATGATTTTGATCAACGTGAGAAAATCGTAAATAAATTACTTAAAGAAAGAGCCGAACTATACTATAATGCAGACTATTATATTAATACCAGTAGTAAGTCACTGCAACAGGTTATTAACGAAATTATGTTTTTTTTACGACAAGGAGGTTACTTGCGTGGTAAACGTTAAAGTTAATTTGGAGAAGAGAAGTTATATTATTCATATTGATGCTTCCACGAGTGATTCAATTGGAAACTTTATGCAGACCATGAAAGTAAATAAAAAAATACTAGTGATTTCTGATACTGCTGTTGGGAATCTATATGGCATTCAGATAGTGAAGCTGCTAATAAAAAATGGCTTTATTGCAGAGTTATATTGTGTGTCGCCTGGAGAGCATTCTAAAAACCTAGATGTGGCAATGGAGTTGTATACAAAAGCAATTACCTTAGAACTTGACCGTAATTGTGCCATTGTTGCATTAGGTGGTGGCGTAATTGGTGATTTATCGGGTTTTGTAGCAGCTACATACTTAAGAGGCGTACATTTTATACAAATACCAACCTCATTATTAGCTCAAGTCGATTCCAGTGTGGGCGGGAAGGTTGCTGTTAATCATCCA
>JBEQCC010000543.1:0-2803 GCA_041639455.1 Pelosinus sp.
TAAGCTATATCGTAACCCTCTGGCTTTTCTCTGTTACTCAGTTACTCTGTGTCACGTTCCTTTTAACTAAAAAATAAAAGCGGAGCTGGATTATCCAGCTCCGCTTTTATTTAAGGCAACAACACCTTAGATGGCGCGTTGCACCTTTCCGGAACGTAAGCAACGAGTACAAGTGTTAACTCTTTTAATTTTACCATTCACAACCGCTTTAACTCGTTGAATGTTAGGTTTCCAAGTGCGTTTCGTTTTTAAATGAGAGTGGCTGACATTAGAGCCGGTAGTTTGACTTTTACTGCAGAGTTCACAAAGATTTGCCATGTATTCCACCTCCTTTGATGAGGGACAAGATATCCTCATTACCATAACATCAATATTTTAGCATAACCTACTTACTAAATGCAAGGCATAAGTAGAATTCTTTATCTTAAAATACTATTGCAGGAGTTTTTACTATAAATATTGAAGTAAAAAGGAATAATAAAAATGGTAGAGATAGGAGGCGTACAGAATGATTACGAAGAAGACATCAATAAATGAGTTGCTTCGATCTCATCCCTTGGTACGTGAAGTTTTTGCCAAACATGGTATGGGATGTATTGGATGCATGGGAGCAGCCACAGAAACAATTGAGAATGGCGCTAAGATGCATAATATTGATGTTGAGGCACTTTTGAAAGAATTAAATGAATTGGGCAATAGAAAATAGGCAAAGCAATTTTGCCTATTTTCTATTGCTCTAATAATGCTTAGTACGATGTATGAAGGTGATAATTTGGAAAAATTCAGAAAAGATAATATACAATACATTAAAGGCGTGGGCCCTAAAAAAGCAAATTTATTGACGAAATTAGGGATATTCACAATTGGAGATTTGTTAGAACATTATCCTCGACGTTATGAAGACCGTAGTCAGCTTAAGATGATAAATAACTTAACCGATGGACAAGTAGAGAACTTTAAAGCTAGAATGATGAATTGTGCAGAGAGTAAACCTCGCCGAGGTCTTCAGATAACTAAAATTACAGTAGGCGATTCTACTGGAACCGTTCAATTGGTGTGGTTTAATCAACCTCACCGAAAAAAGATATACAGACTTGGAGCAGATATTCTTGTTACAGGTAAGGTGAAAAAAATATATCAAGTGGAAATCCAAAATCCAGAGATTGAGATGATCACAGATGTGGATACACTGGAAGCTGGTTATATTACACCTATATATGCTGCTAATGAAAGTATTACTCAAAGATTTTTGCGAAACCTAATACGTCAGATTTTAACGGAATATAATACGACAGCTGAAATACTGCCTCCTATTATAATCAATCAATTTTCATTATTAGATCGTAAGACTGCTTTTGAAAACATTCATTTTCCTCTGAATCTGGATGTGCTAAAACAGGCGAGAAGAAGATTAGTATTCGAAGAGTTATATTTATTGCAATGTGGTTTATTATATATCAAAAAACAAAACAGAAGTAATACAATTGGTATAAAGCATGGACCAGACGGACGCCTCGTTAAACAAGTCAGAGAACAGTTACCATTTAGCCTTACAGAGGATCAGCAAAAAGTATTATTAGAGATTGCACTTGATATGGAAGATGCAACACCTATGCAACGTTTGCTTCAAGGAGATGTGGGATCAGGTAAGACTGTGATTGCGGCATTGGCCTTAGCGAAAACAGTCGAAAATGGTTATCAAGGAGCTATGATGGTTCCTACCGAAATATTGGCTGAACAGCATTATACTACGTTATCAGATTTATTTTTGCCATTAGGTATTCGAGTAAAAATACTGACTGGCAAGTTGCCAAAGCGCACTCATGAACAAGTTGTAGCAGAAATCAAGTCTGGTTTAGTGGATATAGTGATAGGTACCCATGCATTAATTCAAGAATCTGTTGAATTTCAATATTTAGGCTTAGTAATTACAGATGAACAACATCGCTTTGGAGTTCGACAACGAGCAAAATTACAGGAAAAAGGCAATATGCCTGATGTCTTGGTTATGACAGCTACACCGATACCACGTACAATGGCTCTAACAGTGTATGGTGATCTTGATGTGTCTACTATAAAACAATTACCTCCTGGACGTAAAATAATAAAAACATATGTTCGGGGATCTGATAGGCGTCAGTTAGTATATGATTTTATTGAAAAAGAAGTCAATAGTGGACGCCAAGCGTATGTGGTTTGCCCTTTAGTAGAAGAATCGGAGAAAGTAAATGCTCAATCTGCTGTAGAGTTATATGATGAATTGCTGGAGACGGAGCTAGTGAATATTTCCTGTGGTTTAGTCCATGGAAGAATGAAGTCTGTTGAGAAGGACTTAGTAATGGATAGGTTTTATCATGGTGAGATAAAAGTCTTAGTAGCTACGACGGTAATTGAGGTTGGAGTAAATGTGCCCAATGCTACAGTTATGATCATTGAGAATGCTGAACGTTTTGGTTTAGCCCAATTACATCAACTACGGGGACGAATTGGAAGAGGTGATCATCAGTCCTATTGTGTTTTACTTTCCGATAATAAAAAACCAGAAACCCAAGAACGACTTTCAATTATGGCAAAGACGAACGATGGTTTTCTGCTAGCAGAAGAAGATTTGAAAATTCGTGGTCCAGGACAATTTTTTGGTATAAGGCAGCATGGTCTACCGGATTTTAAAATTGCAGATATTATAAATGATATAGATGTTTTTTTAGAGGCGCGTCAGGCAGCGGAAAAAACAGTAGCTAGACCTGAATCTTTTGACATGTTGCGTCCTGCTTTACAAGCACGATTTGGTAAGGAATTTAGT
>JBEQCC010000544.1:0-2797 GCA_041639455.1 Pelosinus sp.
CACTATACTCTTGCCGACGAATAGCAGATAATAGCTCTAATCCATTCATATTCGGCATAAAAATATCTAATAACACCAAGTCAATATTCTTTGCCCGTAAAGTAGCTAAGGCTTCCTCGCCATTTTTTACAATACCATAAAACAAAAATCCTTCTACCCGTTCAACATAACGCCGATTCAATTCAGCAACCATAGGATCATCTTCTACAATTAAGACCTTTATCATTCTGCTTCCCCTTTACAACGCTCACTTTTACCACAGTACATATATTTTCTCATGATTACAACGATCATAATCACAAATTTTAAAAAACACCTATTATATTTATATATTAAAAAAGATTCGCATCCTTTTTTAATATATAAAATCTCTGTGATCAATTCCCCTAAACGTATACATTCTCTACGAAAAAAATATGGTCTTTATCGAAACAGAAAGACTTGTCTTATGCTTACCTCAATCCCTAAGCAAAAGTTCAAGTCTTATAACTCACAGTGTATTAATTATAATACACTCTATTCTATTTGTATACTTGCAATTTTCTGAATGCTTTTTTATTGCCTAGTGATGATACGCACGACTCTTTCATAAACGAGATAATCCCACATCCATTTTACAAAGACAACTGCTCGATTACGAAAGTCAATCAGACGTAGAATATGCACCAAGGACCATATCGACCAAGCAATAAATCCATGGGTTTTGAACGCTCCCATATGCACCACAGCTGCATTACGACCAATTGTTGCCATATTTCCTACATCTTTGTACACGAACTTATTTAGTTCTCTGCCACGAATTAAGTTTCGTATATTTTTTGCTGTAATATCAGCTTGTTGTATCGCTACAGGTGCTATCATAGGCAACGGTCGTTCCCCTTGCACATAATGAGCTGCATCACCAATCACAAACACTTCAGAATGATTTGGAAGTTGTAAAAAATCATTCACAATAGCTCGCCGCATACTGGCTTGCTCAACTTCTAACGTATCCATCAAAGCATTGGCTTTTACTCCTGCTGCCCAAACAACAGTATGGGTTGGAATGACTTCGCCACCTTTTAGACTCATTTTTTCTCCATCATAATCGGTAACTTGCACACACATACGCACTTCTACATGTTTGCGGATTAGAGTTTCTACCGTAGCCTCCCGCAGTTCTTCCGGCATAGTTGCTAATAATTTGTCAGAAGCTTCAACCAATATAATACGTACTTCTTTAAAGTTCAAATGATGATATTCTCGAACCATTACATGATAAATAAGTTCAGATAAAGCACCAGCTGATTCTACCCCAGTAGGACCGCCGCCTACAATTACAAAGGTCAGTAAGGCTCGACGCTTATCAGCATCTTTTTCATGAGCAGCCAATTCAAACATTCGTAATACATGATTACGAATCGTAACCGATTCATCTAAGGTTTTCATACCAAATCCATTGGCTTCCATCGATTTCATTCCAAAATAATTTGTCATTCCACCTACTGCGATTATCAGATAATCATAAGCAATATTACCTGTATTCATGCTCACTACTTTATTATCAAAATCTACATTCGACACCTCTGCTAAGCGAAAGTCCACATTCTTTTGCTCTCTAAAGATGGCTCGGACAGGATAGGCAATGTCATCCACTGACAAACCAGCCGTTGCCACTTGATATAATAAGGGTTGAAATAAATGATAGTTATACTTATCAATAAGGGTAATTTTCACATCCTGTTTTGCTAATGCCCTTGCTGTGCGAATTCCTCCGAAACCAGCGCCAATAATTACAACATGCGGCTTATTTACCACCGCTTCATTTTGCATATTTATACACCTCCACTATCTTAATTTGTATGCTCATTTATATAAAAACATTAATTTTTCTCAAATCAACAATTGTATTGTAATGGAATGGAAAAAATAATTGTACATTATAAATATTTAATAAATAATAACTAACTTAAATAAGTCTCCACCTCTGTAACCAACGATTTGTTTTTATTCATGTTCCTTCTTTAACTTCATAAGGAATATTCACCATGAATATTGTACCTTCCCCTGGTCTACTTTCAAAATCAATAGTCCCTCCAAGACGTTCTAAACTACGCTGTACTAGATGAAGACCAAATCCCCGGTTCCCCTCCTTGCTGGATATGCCTTTCTCAAATAAAGAGCTGCTTACTTCTGGCGAAATCCCCTCACCCGTGTCACTTACGTGAATCGACAATATTCCTTTATCATAATACATATGCAGTTCTATCTCTTTATAAGGACTGTCGGTTACTGCGTCAAAAGCATTCTCTACTAAATTACCAATAATCGTTACCATTTCATGAATCACTTCATTATTCCGAGGCTTAGGAACATAGCTTTCTCCTGCTAGATGCATAATCACATTATTTTCTCTTGATAAACTTAACTTACTTAGAACAAACCCTGCAAGAAGAGGTTCTCTGATACGTTTGGTTACAAAACTAATTTCTTCTTCATGCTCAGAAGCAATTTTATTAATATAATTTGCTAATTGCGAGTAACTTTTCAATTTGACTAATCCCAATATAACATGCAACTGATTCATAAATTCGTGAGCCCGCGCCCTAAGAGCATCTACATAATCCTGAACACCTGTAAGCTGCTCTGCAAGGTCTTTCACTTCTGTCTTATCCCGAAAAGTAGATATAGCTCCCACCACTTTTCCATCTACAATCATAGGGAGACAATTTGCAATAACAGGCGATCCATGAAAATCTTGTTCTTGATCTACTTGCGCCACACCAGATTCAATTACATCTAGTAAATTCGTATTGGG
>JBEQCC010000545.1:0-2794 GCA_041639455.1 Pelosinus sp.
GATCGCAATGGGAGGCAGAAGGTGTATACAATCATCAAAAAGGTAGATGCTACTTTAGATAGTCTGACAGAAGATATACGCTTGGGAGAAGGACGTCAATTGGATATTCTGGCGAAACAAGATGCGATTCGTGGCATGCTGGTCGATCTGTATACATAGAGGTGCAACGATGAAGTGGACCGATATCATTGGGCATAAAGAGCAGGTAACCATGTTGCGTCATATGGAGAGCAGCAGACGTATGCCTCATGCTGTTTTATATGCAGGACCTAAAGGCATTGGGAAAAACCTGGTGGCGAATGTCACTGCGGCAGCTTTATTATGCAGCGATCAAGAAGAACGTCCTTGTGGCCGCTGCCATTCTTGCCAGCAAATATCCTATGGCAGTCATCCCGATTTTCTTCTCATTGCCCCTGATGGCACCATTATTAAGATTGAACCTATTCGAATGTTGCAGGAGGAATTGTCAATGGCATCTTTTAGTGGACAGCGTCGCGTCTGCATCATTGATGGTGCTGAGCTCATGACGATTCAAGCTGCCAATAGTCTGCTAAAAGTTCTAGAAGACCCTCCTGGTGAAATTGTTTTTCTTTTATTAGCAGCCAATAAACAAATGCTGCTGACTACGATACTATCTCGATGCATGGTGATTGCTTTTCAGCCTTTAGCAGACGAGCTATTGGCTCAGGATTTAATGGCTAAAGGGTATATGCCAGAAAGAGCGGAAGTAGCAGCCCGCTTAAGCGGCGGCCGATTGGGAATTGCTCTTGCTCTTTTGGAGCCTGAAGGTTTTGCCCTGCGTAGTCAGGCTCTGGAAATGATCCAAAATCTAATGGATTCCAAACTGGAAGCAGTCTGGCACTCAGCTGGCATATTGGAAAAAATGGAACGTAATGATATTTTGGAATTTATAAAGTATGTAACTTATATTTTGCGTGATATACTACTGCTTGTTACCGGACAGGGCAAGCAATTGTTATTTAATATAGATGTTGCAGAAGAATTGTGTGAAGTAGCGGACATGTGGAGTGAAAAGCGGTTAGTAACAGCCATTGGGGCAGTGGAAACAGCTAGACGGGCTCTACAGACCAATGCAAATACAAGGCTTACGAGTGAAGCGTTATTGATAAAAATATATGACTTAGCAAGGGAGGTTTGAAGGTGGAGACAGTAGTCGGAGTACGTTTTAAAAAAGCTGGTAAGGTATATTATTTTGCACCTGGTGAAATTGTCCTGGTGGCAGGAGATTTTGTAATTGTTGAAACTGCCAGAGGGTTAGAATATGGAGAAGTTGTCATTGAACCGCGTCAGGTAGGAGAGGATGCTATTGTAGCACCATTAAAAATCGTACAGCGTAAAGCCACTGCTGAAGATGGTGCTAAAGTGGAAGAAAATAGAGAAAAGCAAAAAGAAGCCTTCTCTACTTGTGAGCAGAAGATTAAAGCTCATAACTTAAATATGAAGCTAGTGGATGTAGAGTATACCTTTGATGTAAATAAAATAATTTTTTATTTCACGGCAGAAGGTCGTATTGATTTTAGGGATCTAGTAAAAGATTTGGCAGCTGTATTTCGTACTCGGATAGAACTTAGGCAAATTGGCGTTCGGGATGAAGCGAAAATGATGGGGGGAATTGGTTGCTGCGGCAGACCTTTATGCTGCTCGACTTTTCTCGGAGATTTTGAACCAGTGTCTATTAGAATGGCTAAAGACCAAAAGCTTTCATTAAATCCTACCAAGATTTCTGGCATATGCGGGCGATTGATGTGCTGCTTAAAATATGAGAATGATTCCTATGCACCTTGCTGTAAAAAAATTCCTGCTCCGGTGGTAGGGCGGGAAGTCATAACTGTAGATGGAGAAGGAAAAGTTACATTTGTAAATCAGGGGAAGAAGAATGCAACGGTTCTGCTGACAAATGGTAATACTGTTATTATTCCATGGGAAGAGGTAGTGGAAAAGGATATAAATGGGTAATTCGGTGGTAATTGGCGTGGAAGAACGTATTGATGATTTGCTGATTGGCCAGTTGAAAGTCATTCAGCATGAAAAAGAATTTTGTTTTTCCTTAGATGCAATATTGTTATCTCATTTTGTCACCGTGAAGCCAGGTGCTAAGGTCGTGGATTTGGGAACAGGAACAGGTGTGATTGCCCTTCTTCTAACGGAAAGGGGGGCAGATCATGTAATTGGCTTGGAATTAAGTCAAACTATGGCGGATATGGCGGCACGCAGTGTTCTTTTGAATCAGTTGGATGAGAAAGTAAAGATTATACAAGGAGACTTGTGTAAGATAAAGGATATATTGCCCTCAGAAGGATATGATTTGGTGGTGTCGAATCCTCCCTATCGTCCAGTGGGTGGCGGTTATATGAGTCCGAATGACAATGTGGCTAGAGCAAAGCATGAGGTTACAGCTACTCTGAAAGATGTAGTTGACGCTGCACGTTATTTGCTAAAATATCGTCGCGGACGATTCGCAATGGTTCACTTACCGGAACGTATGGCCGAAATTTTAACTGCGATGAGTCAAGCCGGCATTGAACCTAAATTATTGCAGTTAGTATACAGCAGCATCGACAAGAAGCCTGCCATGTTATTAGTGGAAGGAGTCAAAGGAGCAAATCCGGGTCTTACAATCTTGCCGCCTCTTGTGATTTATAAGTCTGATGGCAGTTATAGTGATTAAATTGTAAAATATTATAAAGAATATCGATAATAAAGTTATTGGTTTTAGGAATTATAAAATAAAGCACAAAGGTCACAAAGAATTTTTTACGATCATTCCTCTTTG
>JBEQCC010000546.1:0-2794 GCA_041639455.1 Pelosinus sp.
AAAAACGAGGTATCCGCATAAGACCACTATCAATCACAATGCGCATTCCTTCCAAGGTAATGCTCGTTTGAGCAATGGAAGTCGCTAGTACGATTTTTCGTTTTCCTAATGCTTGAGGTAAAATCGCCAGAGCCTGCTCTTCTTGAGATAAACTTCCGTAAAGTTTAGTAATTACGGTATCCTTTTGCATGCCGATTTTTAAAAGCTGGGACTCAACTCTATGTATTTCGCCAGCCCCAGGTAAAAACACTACTATATCTCCCTGCTCTGCTATAGCAGCCTCCTGAATTTTCCGGACTACAGCCAACTCAATACGTTCTGCAATTGGACGCTGTATATAATGAGTGGTAACAGGAAAAGATACACCTTCACTGATGATGACAGGTGCATCTCCCAGTAAAGATGCAATCGGCGCTGTGTCTAAGGTCGCAGACATAATTAGGATTTTTAAATCCTCACGCAGTACAGACTGAGACTGCAAACAAAGGGCCAATCCTAAATCAGCATGTATACTACGTTCATGGAATTCATCAAAGATTACCATCCCAACATCTTCCAGCCCAGGATCATTCTGCAGCAGCCTCGTTAAAATCCCTTCGGTAATCACTTCAATACGAGTTTTAGAACTGATGCAGCTATCGAGGCGAATCCGATAGCCTACCGTCTCTCCCACTTTTTCTCCCAAAAGAACTGCCATATGGCGGGCTGCAGCCCTGGCGGCTAGACGCCGCGGCTCCAGCATGAGAATTTTTTTCTTTGTAAGCCAACTTTCCCCTAGGAGAGCCAGGGGAAGATGTGTGGTTTTACCAGCCCCCGGCGGCGCTACTAAAACAGTATTCACAGAATCACATATCGCCTGTCTTACTATAGGCAGAATCTCATCAATCGGCAGTTTCTTCATTTCGGCAGAAATTTTCTAATTGTTTCTGGCACTTTATCTTTAATATACTGTTCTATTTTCAACTGATTACGATTATAAAGAATGCCAATATAAATAATTCCAATACCAGCAAAACTCAAAACAAAAGGAAAAAGTATGGAATGATTAAATACCCGATAAGCCAAATCACCAATATAGCCATTTACCCCAATCGCACCACACACCAAGAATATTTTACGCTGCAGGAGGACTCCCGCAATTAATAAAATGACATTAATGAGACAATATAGTATTTTTGTCCACTCCTGATTGCCGTAAAGAAGTGTAAGCCCCAACCAGAAAACACTGGTTCCAAACAAGTATCCCCAAAAAGCATAATCTTCTTTATAGCTATATTTTCGGCAGTAATAATCCGTAAAAAACGCTAAAATCATCATCAATAAACCAAATAATAATGACATCCAGCGTACATTCGTCCAATCACTGTCTGTTCCAAAGAAAAAAGGCGTTACATCAATGGACAATAAATATAAGGAAAAAAATAAGGGAGCTGTTAAAAAAGGAAATTTAAAAAATCGCAGAGCCAGGGTTGCACTGAGAATTGTCCCCAATTCGATCCAAATCCAGCCGCCGCTCATCCACTCATAACGATCCAGATAATGACCCGGATAGGACTGCGGCCACCATCCTAGAGCCCTCTCTAAGCCAAAAATAGCTAAAGGAGCCATACAAACTGCCATTACGATCAGTAAGCCTCCTGCAACCTTCAGGCTTTCTTTCTTCCATAATCGCCTTCCAACAAAGACAAAGCAACATGCATATGATACAGCAATACTAAACATTCCCATACCGCCAAGAACATCCCAAGCAGTATCCATAAACCATCCCATAGCGGAAATAACAATCAGTGCTCCTGCATAATAGGCCAAATGTGAAATCTGAAAACCATTTTTACGCTCTTCTTTTCCACTCCATAAATGCCACAAACGCTCCCCTTGTTCCTGGGTAATAATACTTTGGGAAACTGCCTCTTCAATATCTTTATTCGTAATGTTCACTTCAAGCCACCTCCTGGAACGTTCTTTTACATCCTCTTATACAAATTTCTTGGCACCTGCAATAATACTCTTCAGAAATACTGATTTAATAGGTTCAATCGCTAAGAATGCCTTCACAGGTGAAGATTTTTCTATCATAGCAGCAATCCTTCCTATGGCTCGATGACTCAGACGAGAAGGATCATCAAAAATAAAATTCGATAACTTTCCTCTTTCGATAGCCATAGAAATCATTCGGTCAAAGGTATTTTCAGGTACAAGCACGCGTTTTTTCCGCGGCTTCATGGAAATACTGTCAAATTTACATGCCGCTACGCATACGCCGCACCCTAAACACAATTCCTCATCACAAAAAACTCGCCTGCCACTGCTATTACTTTGTTTTTTTTCCTCTGGTACAATCGCCCCTAATGGACAGGATTTCCTGCATGCATTACAGCCACGGCATTTTTCCCCATCAACCTGAGCCAGCCAATTAGAGGTTACTACCGCATAGCCCATGGTAAAGTTTTTCATTGAATGCAGCATACCACAGCAGCAGCCGCAGCAATTGCAGATAAATCCTACATGATTCTGCACATTATCGGCAATTTGCGCTAGACCGGCTTCCTTACATTGCTCCAGAATAGCCATCGCGTCCTTGCTGCTGATCTCTTCGGCCATCCCTTTTTTAATTAACATCTGGGCACTGCCATGAAAGGTCATACAAGTCTTTTGGGGAGCATTACAACTTTTTCCTAAATGACTTGCTTTATGACGGCAAGCACATAAAGATAATCCAATGGTTTTTGCCGAATGAATCACAAAACTTGCCTTCTCCCAGTCTAATATTTCCGTATAATCACCAGAAGGCAGT